>NZ_JBHXML010000017.1:0-123352 GCF_042720345.1 Kitasatospora sp. NPDC058478
AGCTTCCGCGGCCCCTGAGCCGTCCGGTCCTTGCGGATCTTGAAGTCCATCGCATCCCCTGAACTGGGGTGTTGCGACAACCACTAGAACCTAAGTCCAGGTCACCGGGGCTCCGGCATGCGGTGGCGCTGCGCGTTACGCGGGCACCGAGGCCACGCCGGGGGCGAGGAAGCGCTTGCCGTTCACCCGCTCCGAGACGCCCTCGCGGTCCAGGTACGGGGTGATCCCGCCCAGGTGGAAGGGCCAGCCGGCGCCGGTGATCATGCAGAGGTCGATGTCCTGCGCCTCGGCGACGACACCCTCCTCCAGCATCAGGCCGATCTCCTGGGCCACGGCCTCCAGGGAGCGGTTCAGGACCTGCTCCTCGGTCAGCACGGTATCGCCGAAGGACAGCAGCTCCAGCACCTCGGGGTCGAGGACCTGCTTGCCGTCCACCCAGGTGTAGAAGCCGCGCTTGCCGGCCTTGACCACCTTGCCGAGGTTCTCGGAGACGGCGAACCGCTCCGGGAACGCGCCGTGCAGGGTCTCCGAGACGTGCAGCGCGATGGCCGGGCCGACCAGCTCCAGCAGCACGATCGGGGACATCGGCAGGCCGAGCGGCTCGACGCCCTTCTCGACGGTGGCGATCGGGGTGCCCTCGTCGATGATGGTCTGGATCTCGCCCATGAAGCGGGTCAGGATCCGGTTCACCACGAACGCCGGGGCGTCCTTGACCAGCACCGAGGTCTTCTTCAGCTTCTTCGAGACGCCGAAGGCGGTGGCCAGCGAGGCGTCGTCGGTCTGCTCGCCGCGGACGATCTCCAGCAGCGGCAGGATCGCGACCGGGTTGAAGAAGTGGAAGCCGACGACCCGCTCGGGGTGCTTCAGCTTCGAGGCCATCTCGGTGACCGACAGCGAGGAGGTGTTGGTCGCCAGCACGCAGGTCGGCGAGACCACGTTCTCCAGGTCCGCGAAGACGGTCTGCTTGACGCCCATCTCCTCGAACACGGCCTCGATCACGAAGTCCGCGTCGCCGAAGGCGGCGGCCTTGTCGAGCGAGCCGCTGACCAGGCCCTTGAGACGGTTGGCCTTGTCCTGGCCGATCCGGCCCTTGCCGAGCAGCTTGTCGATCTCGGCGTGGACGTAGCCGACGCCCTTGTCGACGCGCTCCTGGTCGATGTCGGTGAGGACCACCGGCACCTCCAGACGGCGGGCGAACAGCAGCGCCAGCTGCGAGGCCATCAGACCGGCGCCGACGACGCCGACCTTGTTGACCTGGCGGGCCAGCGACTTGTCCGGCGCGCCGACCGGGCGCTTGGCCCGGCGCTGCACCAGGTTGAAGGCGTAGATGCCGCTGCGCAGCTCGCCGCTCATGATGAGGTCGGCCAGGGCCGCGTCCTCGGCGTCGAAGCCGGCCTGGAGGTCGGAGTCCTTGACCTGCTGGATGATGTCCAGCGCCTTGTAGGCGGCCGGCGCGGCGCCGTGCACCTTGGCGTCGGCGACCAGGCGGCCCCAGGCGACGGCGTCGTCCCAGGCCTTGCCGCGGTCGATCTCCTCGCGCTCGACGACGACGTCGCCCTTGAGGACCTTGGCGGCCCACAGCAGCGACTGCTCCAGGAAGTCGGCCGGCTCGAAGATCGCGTCGGCGATCCCCAGCTCGAACACGTCCTTGCCCTTGAGCTGCTTGTTCTGGTTCATCGAGTTCTCGATGATGACCTTGATCGCCTTCGAGGGGCCGATCAGGTTCGGCAGCAGGGTGCAGCCGCCCCAGCCGGGGACGAGGCCCAGGAAGACCTCCGGCAGCGAGAACGCCGGGACGCCCGCGCTGACCGTGCGGTAGGTGGCGTGCAGGCCGACCTCGACGCCGCCGCCCATCGCCGCGCCGTTGTAGAAGGCGAAGGAGGGGACGGGCAGCGCGGCGATCCGCTTGAAGACCTCGTGGCCGCCCTTGCCGATGGCCAGCGCGTCCGCGTGCTCCTTGAGCAGCTCGACGCCCTTGAGGTCGGCGCCGACCGCGAAGATGAACGGCTTGCCGGTGACCGCGACGGCGACGACCTTGCCCTCGGCGGCCTCGGCCTCGACCTGGTCCAGCGCGGCGGACAGCTTCAGCAGCGAGCCCGGGCCGAAGGTGGTCGGCTTGGTGTGGTCGAAGCCGTTGTCCAGGGTGATCAGGGCCAGCTTGCCGGCCTGCAGCGGCAGGTCCAGGTGGCGCACGTGCGCGGTCGTGACGACCTCGCCCGGGAACAGCTCGGCGCCGTGCTGCAGCAGCTCAGTGGTGCTCGTCATGTTCACTTACCACCCTCGAGCTCGGACGACTTTTCCGCTCCGCTCCAGTGCGGGTTCTCCCAGATGACGGTCCCGCCCATGCCGAACCCGATGCACATCGTGGTGAGGCCGTAGCGGACGTCCGGGCGCTGCTCGAAGCGGCGGGCCAGCTGGTTCATCAGGCGCACGCCGGAGGAGGCCAGCGGGTGGCCGAAGGCGATCGCACCGCCGTACGGGTTGACGCGCTCGTCGTCGTCCGCGATGCCGTAGTGGTCGAGGAAGGACAGCACCTGGACGGCGAAGGCCTCGTTGACCTCGAAGGCCTGGATGTCGTCGATGGTCAGACCGGCCTTGGCCAGCGCCTTCTCGGTGGCCGGCACCGGGCCGATGCCCATGACCTCGGGCTCCACGCCCGCGAAGGCGTAGGAGACCAGGCGCATCTTGACCGGGAGGCCGAGCTCCTCGGCGACGTCCTCGGCGGCCAGCAGCGAGGCGGTGGCGCCGTCGTTGAGGCCGGCCGAGTTGCCCGCGGTGATGTTGCCGTGCGGGCGGAAGGGGGTCTTCAGGCCGGCCAGGCTCTCCATCGTGGTGCCCGGGCGCATCGGCTCGTCCACGGTGGCCAGGCCCCAGCCGGTCTCGCCGACCTCGGGGTTGGTGTTGCGGATCGAGATCGGCACCAGGTCGGGCTGGATGTCGCCGTTGGCGTACGCCTTGGCGGCCTTCTCCTGCGAGCGCACGGCGTAGGCGTCGCAGCGCTCCTTGGTCAGGTGCGGGAACCGGTCGTGCAGGTTCTCCGCGGTCATGCCCATGAACAGGGCGGACTCGTCGACCAGCTTCTCGGAGACGAAGCGCGGGTTCGGGTCGACGCCCTCGCCCATCGGGTGGCGGCCCATGTGCTCGACGCCGCCGGCCACGACCACGTCGTACGCGCCGAAGGCGATGCCGCCGGCGGTGGCGGTCACGGCCGTGAGCGCACCGGCGCACATGCGGTCGATCGAGTAGCCGGGGACGGACTTGGGCAGGCCGGACAGCAGGGCGGCGGTGCGCCCGATGGTCAGACCCTGGTCGCCGATCTGCGTGGTGGCCGCGATGGCGACCTCGTCGATGCGCTCGACGGGCAGGTTCGGGTTACGGCGCACGAGCTCCCGGATGCACTTGACGACCAGGTCGTCGGCGCGCGTCTCGTGGTAGATGCCCTTCGGGCCGGCCTTGCCGAACGGGGTGCGGACGCCATCGACGAAGACGACGTCCCTCGCGGTACGAGGCACGGGGGCTCTCCTCCCAGGGACCAACATTTGAGGTGGGCAGGCTGCCGCCGGTGAAGACCCGAGCGGCGCCGCTCCACCGCCATGCTACCGGTCGGTAACCAACCTGCCCAGGCCTCACGGAGGGTTCACCCCGTGTGTCCCGCGACACGTCCGACCGGCGGGGTTCGAAAGACGGACCCCGGATACGCCGAAGGGGGCGCCGTCACAAGGACGGCGCCCCCTTCGGAGGCGCTCCGGGTCAGTCCTGGGCGGCCGCGGCCTCGGCGAACGCGGCGGCCATCACCGGCGCCACCAGGTCGACCTGCCACTGCCGGGCGCCGAGCCGGCGCAGTGCGGCGGCCACGCCCGCGGCGGCCGGATCGGCCGGCGGCTCCCAGGAGACCCGGCGCACCAGGTCCGGGGTGATCAGGTTCTCGGCCGGCAGGTTGTGCCGCTCGGCGAGGTCCGCGACCGCGGCGCGCGCCCCGGACAGCCGGGCGGCGGCCACCGGGTCCTTCTCGGCCCAGGCCCGCGGCGGCGGCGGCCCGTCGTGCGGCGCGGAGGCCGGCGGCAGCTGGTTCTCCGGGACTTCCCGGCCCCGCTGGACGGCCGCCAGCCACTGCTCCAGCTGGCGCCGGTGGACCCGCGGCCCGAAGCCCTGGACGCCCTGCAGCGCGGCGATGTTCAGCGGCATGGCCAGCGCGGCGTTGACGATCGCGGCGTCCGAGAGCACCCGGCCCGGCGAGACGTCGCGCTCCTGCGCCAGCCGGTCCCGGGCCAGCCACAGCTCGCGCACCACGGCCAGCTGGCGGCGCCGGCGGACCTTGTGCAGCTGCGAGGTGCGGCGCCACGGGTCGGTGCGCGGTGCCGGGCGCGGTGCGGCGGCGATCGCCGCGAACTCCTCCAGCGCCCAGCCGAGCTTGCCCTGGGCGTCCAGCTCCTGTTCGAGTGCGTCGCGCAGCTCGACCAGCACCTCGACGTCCAGAGCGGCGTAGCGCAGCCACGGCTCGGGCAGCGGGCGGGTGGACCAGTCGACCGCGGAGTGCTCCTTGGCCAGGCTCAGCCCGAGCACGCTCTCGGTCATCGGCCCGAGGCCGACCCGGGCGAAGCCGGCGATCCGCCCGGCCAGCTCGGTGTCGAACAGCTGCCGGGGTCTCATGCCGACCTCGGCCAGGCAGGGCAGGTCCTGGGTGGCCGCGTGCACCACCCATTCGGTGTCGGCGAGGGCATCGCCCAGGCCGCTGAGGTCGGGGCAGGCGATCGGGTCGATCAGCGCGCTGCCGGCGCCCACGCGGCGCAGCTGGATGAGGTACGCGCGCTGCCCGTAGCGGTAGCCGGAGGCCCGCTCGGCGTCGACGGCGACCGGTCCGGTGCCCCCGGCGAAGGCGGCGACGGTGGCGGCCAGCGCCTGCTCGTCCGCCACGACGGGCGGGATCCCCTCCTTCGGTTCGAGGAGCGGGACCGGGGCTGCTTCTTCTGGGATGGCTGCTACGGCGTCGGTCACCCACCAAGGGTACGACGGTCCTCGCGGCCGGGAGTGTTGTCGGACTGGTCAGACCGGGTCCGTGACTATGCCACGGGGCCCGGGCGGTGGCCGAGGGGCACGGCTACGGCGGCCGAGGAGGAAACGTTCCTCCTCGGCCGCCGTGGCGGGTCCGTCCGAGGACTCAGTGGATGATGCCGGTGCGCAGCGCGACCGCGACCATCCCGGCGCGGTCGCCGGTGCCCAGCTTGCGGGCGATCCGGGCGAGGTGGCTCTTGACGGTGAGTGCCGACAGGCCCATCGCCACCCCGATCGCCTTGTTCGACTGCCCTTCGGCGACCAGCCGCAGCACCTCGACCTCACGGCCCGACAGCTCGCGGTAGGCGGACTGCTGCGTGCCCGGCGCACCGGGCGCACCGGGGGCTCCGTGGGTTCCGTGGGCGCCCGGCGCACCCACGGCGCCCGGCATGCCCGGCATGCCGGGGCGGCGCATCCGCCCGGCCAGCCCGGCGGCGCCGAGCGGCAGGCCCGGGCGGCCGGGCATCGCCACGTTGGTGCGGGTGCCCGTGACGACGTATCCCTTGACGCCGCCGGCCAGCGCGCTGCGCACGGCGCCGATGTCGTCGGCGGCGGACAGGGCCAGGCCGTTGGGCCAGCCCGCGGCGCGTGTCTCGGCCAGGATGGTCAGGCCGGAGCCGTCCGGAAGGTGTACGTCGGCGACGCAGATGTCGCGCGGGGTGGAGACCCGGGGGCGGGCCTCGGCGATCGAGGACACTTCGATCACGTCCCGGACGCCGAGCGCCCACAGATGGCGGGTGACGGTGTTTCGGACACGGGGATCGGCGATGACCACCATGGCGGTGGGCTTGGTCGGCCGGTAGGCGACCACGTTTGCGGGGTGCTCAAGAAGGACCGACACCAGGCCTCCTGCGGGGAGTGGCGGACGGAACCCCGAGGGGGCGGTCGGAGTGTTCCGCGTTCGGAAAGGGTCACAGTCTGCTTCGGCAGCTACCGTGCCCGGCTTTAGCGAAAGATCACGATCTAGTGAGTAACAATACGGACAAATCGCGCATATGAGTGATGCGACCCGTCCTGAATTCGCACAAAATCGATCAGATCTGGTGCTGATCGGTCGGTTTCAACCGGTTAATTGACCCAGAGCGGGATCGAAGTCACACTCCGTCAGCCCTGGGGGTGGCATCGGGGCCGCCGGGGCCGTCCGGCCCGGGGCGCCACTCCTCAGTGCGAACGAGGACGCCGCCGCGCGGGCATCGGGACCACCCCACCGAGTGACGGCACATCGGCCGGCGCCTGCGGGGCCGGCGCGGCCGGCGGCAGGCCGGCGCTGATGCACAGCAGGTCCCCCCAGGCCGCCAGGTGCCGCTCGAACCGGCCGTCGGCCGGCGTCCAGGAGGCCCGGATCTCGATCTCGGTCGAGGACGGGCGGTCCGCCAGCCCGCCGAAGTACTGCGAGGCGCAGTGGCTCACCGTGCCGGACGGCTCCGCGTACCCGGCCCCGTGCGCCTGCAGCGAGTCCAGCAGCCAGGCCCAGCCGACCTCCGAGAGCATCGGGTCGCCGGCCATTTCTGGCTCCAGCTCCGCCCGGGTCATCGTCACCACCCGGAACTCCCCGTTCCAGGCCTCCTGCCCGGCCGGGTCGTACAGCAGCACCAGCCGGCCGTCCGCCAGCTCCTCGCCGTCCACCTCCACCGAGGCGGTCACCGCGAACGCGTACGGGGCCAGCCGGCGCGGGGCCGGCGCGGGGGAGAGCTGGATCTCGGGCCGCAGCCGGGCGCCGTCGAGGGCCTCCACGGCGGCCCGGAACTCGCTCGGAGCCCCCTCCCGACCTGTTCCGCCACCTGCTCCGCCACCCTGCGCGGGGTGCCCGCCGACCGCTGCCATGACCCGAAGACTAGGTCGAAAACCGCGGTTAAGGCCGCAACTTCCGTCCGAGCGGCGTGCCGGAACGGCAAACCCGGCCAGATCTTGGAGGAACCGACGAGACCGGCCGGGAAGAGCGCCCCGAGGCGCATGCGAAGATTTGGACCGTGAGCGAGACTACGGCAGACACCACGGCGGCCACCCCCGACGGCCGGCCCACCCCCGCGCGCCGCGGCGCCGCGCACGACTCCGCGTTCCTGCGCGCCTGCCGGCACGAGCCCGTGCCGCACACCCCGGTGTGGTTCATGCGCCAGGCCGGCCGCTCGCTGCCGGAGTACCTGAAGGTCCGCGAGGGCATCCCCATGCTGGAGTCCTGCATGCGGCCCGAGCTGGTCAAGGAGATCACCCTCCAGCCGGTCCGCCGGCACAAGGTGGACGCGGCGATCTTCTTCAGCGACATCGTGGTGCCGCTCAAGGCCGTCGGCATCGACGTCGAGATCAAGCCCAACGTCGGCCCGGTCATCGCCGACCCGATCCGCACCGCCGAGGACCTCAAGCGGCTGCGCCCGCTGGAGCCCGACGACGTCCCCTACATCACCGAGGCCGTCGGCCTGCTGGTGGACGAACTCGGCGAGACCCCGCTGATCGGCTTCGCCGGCGCCCCCTACACGCTGGCCAGCTACCTGGTCGAGGGCGGCCCGTCCAAGAACCACGAGCACACCAAGGCCATGATGTACGGGCAGCCCGAGCTGTGGGCCGCCCTGGTCGACCGGCTCGCCGACATCACCTCCACCTTCCTGAAGGTGCAGATCGAGGCCGGCGCCTCGGCCGTCCAGCTCTTCGACTCCTGGGTCGGCTCGCTCGCCCCCGACGACTACCGCCGCTCGGTCATGCCGTCCAGCACCAAGGTCTTCGACGCCGTCGCCTCCTACGGCGTGCCGCGGATCCACTTCGGCGTCGGCACCGGCGAGCTCCTCGGCCTGATGGGCCAGGCCGGCGCGGACATCGTCGGCGTCGACTGGCGGGTGCCGCTGAACGTCGCGGCCGAGCGGGTCGGCCCCGGCAAGGGTCTCCAGGGCAACCTCGACCCGGCCGTGCTGTTCGCCCCCACCAAGGTCGTCGAGACCAAGGCCCGCGAGGTGCTGCACGCCGCCCAGGCCCTCGGCACCAGCGGCCACATCTTCAACCTCGGCCACGGCGTCCTGCCGTCCATGGACCCGGACGCCCTCTCCCGTCTCGTCGCCTTCGTCCACGAGGCCAGCGCCCGCTGACCCCGGCGGCGGGCTCCCTCCCGGCCGGGAGGGAGCCCGCCGTGTTCAGTCCTCGCTCAGTCCTCGTTCAGTCCTCCGCGGGCTCTTCCTGCGGGCCGGACTCCGGGGGCGGCGCGGCCGCCGGGCGGCGCCGGCGCCACAGCCGGTACAGCAGCGCCCCCGGGACGCCCAGCACCAGCAGGAACGGCGCCACCGCCGCGAGCCCCACCGCCAGGGCGCGCGCGATCGCCACCAGTACGTGCCAGCCGCCGCCCAGCGCGGAGCCGACCGACGCCCCGAAGCCCTCGCCGCCACCCTTCGGCGGTCCCGGGGTGGGCGTCGGCGAGGCGGCCGCACGGCGCACGTCCAGCGTGACGGTCGAGAGCGAGGTCTTGCCGGCCAGCTCCTTCTGCTGCTTCTGCAGCGACTCCAGATCGGCCTCCCGGCGGCTCAACTCGGCCTCCAGCGTGGTCACCTCGCTCAGCGACTTCGCCTGCCCCATCAGCGCCCGCACCCGCTCCACGCTCGCCTGCTGGGTCTGCACCCGGCTCGCCACGTCCGCGACCTGCTGGGTCAGGTCGTCCGCCTGGCTCCTGCGGGACACCACCTGGCCCAGCGCGGCCAGCTGGTCCAGCGTCTGCTGGTACGCGGCGGAGGGGATCCTCAGCGTCAGCTGGCCGCCCGCCTCGCCCCCCGCCGTGCTCCCCGGCCCGCCCTCCACCGCACCGGAGACCGACTCGGCGGCGACGTAGCCGCCCGCGGCCGCCGTCAACTCCCGGGCCTTCGCCAGCACCTGGGCGACGTCCCCGGTCCGCAGCGTCAACTGCGCGGTGTACGCGATCAGCCGGTTGTCCGCGACCGGCTGGGCACTCGCCCCCGCCGCCGGCGCCGTCCCGGCGGCGCTCGGCGCGGCCGCCGGTGCCGCAGGTGCCGCCGGGGCGACGGCGTCCGCCTTCGCCGCCTCCCCCGCCCGGCCCGCACCGCCTGCGCTACACGCCCCGACCAGCAGCACGCCCGCGGTCGCTACCGCCAGCGCCCCCGCCCCTGCCCGTCTCCCCATTCCGAAGCCCTCCCCAAGTCCGTTGTGAGATCTCCCCATTGGACGAAGGAACGCCCCGGGCGGACCCCGCCGGAAGGTCGCGACTCGATCACAGCTCGGCAGCGGACCGGACAACCTCGATGCCCGCCCGCCGCAGCAGCGCCGCCGTCACCCCGTCCCCGGGGCGCAGCTCCCCGGTGAACGTCCCGTCGTACACCCGCCCGCAGCCACAGGACGGGCTGCGCGCCATCAGCACCGCCCGCCGCGCCCCCGCGGCCTCGGCCGCCGCCAGCGCCGCCCGGGCCCCGGCCACGAACTCCGCCGTACAGTCCGCGCCCGTCGCGTCCACCACCCGGGCCCGCCCGTCCAGCACGTCCGCCCCGTCCCCGCCCAGGATCTCCGCCGGCGGGCGCGGGGTCGGCAGCCCGCCCGCCCCCTCCGGGCACACCACCACCGCCCGCCCCGCCTCGACCAGCCCCACCACGTCCGGCGAGGTCTTCGCCCGCCCGTCGTACCGGCACGGCACCCCGGCCAGACACGCACTCACCACGATCGGTTCCATGGACCGACCTTACGGGGTGTGCCCGATCCGCTACGTTGGGGCCATGGATGAGCTGCCGGAGTGGATGTACGCACCCCGAGTCGAAGGCTGGTTCGCCGAGGACCTCGACCACCTGCCCGATGCGCCCAAGCACACCGAACTCATCGACGGCGCCCTGGTGTTCCGCAGCAGGCCCCAGTCGTTCTGGCACAGCCATGTCGGGTCGCAGCTGACCGCAGCACTGGACGGGCTGGTGCCGGCCGGGCAGCGGGCGACCGGGGGCATGACGATCACGCTGGACCGGCGCAGCCGCCTGGAGTCGGATGTGCTGGTCACCGACGCGGACTTCGACCCCGATCGGACCTGGTTCGCGCCCGGCGAGGTCCCGCTCGTGGTCGAGGTCGTCTCCCCGGAGTCCGCGCACCGCGACCGTACGGTCAAGGTCCGCAAGTACGCCGAGGCCGGGATCCCGCACTACTGGATCGTCGAGGAGGAGGACGGCCTGCCGGTCGCGCACGTCTTCGAGCTGGAGTCGGCGACGTCCTCCTACGTCCCGGCCGGGATCTTCCGCGGCAAACTCGAACGCCGGGTGCCGTTCCCGATCGCGATCGATCTGGACGGGCTGGTGCCGAGCGGGCGGCGTGCAGCGGATTGAGGGCCCGGTGTAAAGACCTGCGAGACTGCGAGGCATGTCGGATGCACAGGTCGTCGTCGTCGGTGGTGGGATCGCGGGGCTGGCTGCGGCCGCTTTTCTGAGCGGGGCCGCCGGGGGGCCGGTGCGGGCGCGGGTGACGCTGCTGGAGGCGTCGGAGCGGGTCGGCGGGAAGCTGCGGGGCGGCGAGGTCGGCGGGGTCCGGGTGGACCTGGGGGCCGAGTCGATGCTCGCGCGGCGGCCGGAGGCGGTGGAGCTGGCCCGGGCGGTCGGGCTGGGCGAGGAGTTGGAGCCGCCGACCACCGCGAAGGCCTCGATCTGGACGCGGGGCGCGCTGCGCCCGCTGCCGGGCGGGCAGGTGATGGGCGTCCCGGGCGATCTGGACGCGCTGGCGGCCTCCGGGGTGCTCACCGCCGAGGGGCTGGAGCGGGCCCGGCACGAGGGCGCCACCGAGGTCGGGGACGACGTGGCGATCGGCCGCTACGTCGCCGACCGGCTGGGCCAGGAGGTGGTGGACCGGCTGGTCGAGCCGCTGCTGGGCGGCGTCTACGCCGGGCGGGCCGAGGAGATCTCGCTGCGCGCCGCCGTGCCGCAGCTGCTGGCGATCGCGCGGGGCGGCGGCTCGCTGGTCGACGGGGTGCACGAGCTGGCCTCGCGGCCGAAGGTGGTCGGCACCCCGGTGTTCCAGGGCCTGCGCGGCGGGCTCGGCACCCTGCCGGAGGCCGTCGCCGCCGCCTGCCGGAAGGCGGGCGTGGACCTGCGCACCGGCACGTCGGTGGACGGGCTGCACCGCACCCCCGGGGGCTGGCGGGTGGTGACCGGGGGCGGCGAGGTGCTGCACGCGGACGCCGTGGTGCTGGCCGTCCCGGCGCCGGCCGCGGCCCGGCTGCTGCGCGCGGACGCGCCGGCGGCGGCCGCCGAGCTGGACGCCGTCGAGTACGCGGGCATGGCGCTGGTGACCCTGGCGTTCCGCCGGGCCGACCTGGCGGAGCCGCCGGCCGGCAGCGGGTTCCTGGTGCCGCCGGTGGACGGGCGGCGGATCAAGGCGTCGACCTTCTCCTCCAACAAGTGGGGCTGGCTGGAGCGTTCCGCCCCGGACGCGTTCCTGCTGCGCACCTCGCTGGGCCGCTACCGGGAGGAGGAGACGCTGGAGCTGCCGGACGAGGAGCTGGTGGCCCGCTCGCTGGCGGACCTCGGGGAGGCGATCGGCCTGACCGCCCGGCCGTACGACACCGCCGTCTCGCGCTTCCGGGCGGGCCTGCCGCAGTACCCGGTGGGCCACCTGGACCGGGTGGCCCGGGTCCGGGCGGCGGCCGCCGGCGTGGGGGGACTGGCGCTGTGCGGCGCCGCGTACGACGGGGTCGGCATTCCGGCGTGCATCGGCTCGGCGGCCGCCGCGGTGGCGGCCCTCGACAAACTGTTGACCCCGGCAACCGGGGAAGGTTCCACGGAGAGGACAATGGGCGCATGACTGAGACCGTTGAGCGGCAGCCGGAGCAGCAGCCCGAGAAGAAGAAGGCGCGCGACCTGAACCAGGTCATCCGCTACACCATGTGGTCGGTGTTCAAGCTCAAGGGCACGCTGCCCGAGGACCGCACGGCGCTGGCCGCCGAGGTGGACGAGCTGTTCGCCCAGCTGGCCGCGAAGGACGTGACGGTGCGCGGCACGTACGACGTGTCCGGTCTGCGCGCGGACGCCGACCTCATGGTCTGGTGGCACGCCGAGGACTCGGACGACTTGCAGGAGGCGTACAACCGCTTCCGCCGCACGGGCCTCGGCCGCCAGCTGGAGCCGGTCTGGTCCAACATGGCGCTGCACCGTCCCGCCGAGTTCAACAAGTCGCACATCCCGGCGTTCCTCGCCGACGAGCGCGCGCGCGACTACGTCTGCGTGTACCCGTTCGTCCGCTCCTACGAGTGGTACCTGCTGCCGGACGCCGAGCGGCGCGCGATGCTCGCCGAACACGGCCAGATGGCCCGCGGCTACCCGGACGTGCGGGCCAACACGGTGGCCTCGTTCGCGCTCGGCGACTACGAGTGGCTGCTCGCCTTCGAGGCGGACGAACTGCACCGCATCGTCGACCTGATGCGCGACCTGCGCCCCTCCCGGGCACGGCTGCACGTCCGCGAGGAGGTGCCGTTCTTCACCGGCCGCCGCAAGCCGGTCAGCGAGCTGCTCAACGGCCTGGCCTGAGTTCCGCGGGATCGGTGAACGGGGTCCGCTTCGGCGGGCCCCGTTTCGCGTGTCACGTCCGGTGGGGGCGGAGGGCGGCGCGCAGGCGGGGGTCGGGGAGGACAGCGGGGCCGTTCATGGCGACGGCGGTGAGCAGTTCGCGCTCCTCGTCGTCGGCGAGGCCGTGCTGGCGGGCCGGGCGGACCTCGCGCAGCACCTCCTGGCCGACCGGGGACGCCCAGCGGGTGTAGGGGTAGACGTCGACCCGGGCCATCAGCAGGGTGCCCGAGGTGAGCACCAGCGGCAGCGAGAACCAGGCGAGCGGGGCGACGGTGTCACCGCCGGTGAAGCCGGTGAGGGCCAGCGCGGCGGCCAGCAGGAGGAGCGTCAGCAGCAGTGCGTGCCGCACCTGCCGGACCACCAGGACGGTGCTGCGCTGGACCAGGGCCGGGGTGGCGAGGCCGGCCAGCGAGAGCCGGGCGCCGATCTCCAGGACGGTCGGGTGCTCGGCCATCGCCTGGCGCAGCCCGTCGGTGCGGCACTGGCCGTCGGGGCCGACGGTGACGATGACCGCGCGTTCCAGGCGGCTGCGGCCCCGGGGGTCGACCACCGTCGTCCAGCCGGTGTGCGCCAGGTGCAGCCGGCCCCGGCCGGCCATCAGGACGAGGGCGAGTTCGACCACCCGGTCCGGGCCGCCGGCCAGGTAGGCCGTCTCGTACAGCCCGATCCCGACGGCCTCGGGCGGGCGCAGGCCGTCCGCCTCGGCCAGGGCGTCGGCGGTGGCGGTCGTCCGGACCAGCCGGAGACACGAGAGGACCGCCGCGACGCACGCCGGTATCAGGAACAGCAACCACATGGGCTTGTTGTATGCCTGGGCCGACGGCGCGGGGAACGGCTTCCCGGACCGCGATACCGAACTGTGACGTCAGGAGCCGCAGCCGCCGCCGCCACCGCAGCTCGACGAGGACGACCCGCAACTGGACGAGGACGACCCGCAGCTCGACGAGGAGGAGCCGCAACTGCTGGAGCCGGAGCCGCAGCTGGAGGACGAGGATCCGCAGCTGCTGCTGCTTCCCCCGCAGCCGGAGGAGCCGGAGTGGGAGGAGCCGCACCAGGCCGTGGAGCCCCCGCAGGAGGACCCGGACGAGCTGCACGAGCTGGGGGGAAAGCTGCTGGAGGAGCCCGTCGAGGAGGAGGCGGCGTAGGAGCTCGCGGCGGCCGACTTCATCGCCTCGTCCTGGGCGGCCGCGGCCAGCATCGCGGACTGCAGCTCGTCGTCCTCCAGCCCGGCGGCGGCCAGCCCGCCGAGCGCGAGGGCGCCCAGCAGCACGCCGCCGGTCGTCTTCGGCGACAGGCCGGCGCTCGGCGTCCACGGCGTGCCGACCTTCATCAGGGAGAGCTGGCGCCGCCCGGCCGGGGTGATCCGGCCCTTGACCGGCCAGGTGACGAGCAGGCTCATCCCGCCGAAGACCAGGAGCACCACCGGGACCCACGGCGCGGGGCGGTCGGAGCCGGCGCCGCCGTCGTCCAGCACGTGGGCGAGGACGGTCGAGACGGCGACGCCGAGCAGCGCGAGCCAGAGCAGCCGCCGGGCGGTGCGGGCCCGCCGCAGCCGCTCGGGGCGGCGCATCAGGCCGCGGTCGGCGAGCCGGTTGCCGATCTCCTGCACGGCGGCGGAGCGCATCACGGCCCGGCGCAGCGGGGCGAGTTCGCGGCTGCCGCCCGGGCCGACGGCGTCCAGGACGGCCTGGTCGACGGCGTCGTACGGCTTGTGCCCGGTGAGGGTGACCAGGCCGGCGCGGCTGATCACGGCCCGCTCGGAGAGGTGCATCCGGATCAGGGCGGTGTCGAAGACCCGGCCGGGGCCGCCGGACAGGAAGGCGGTGTCCATCAGCGGCAGGCCGCGGCCCGGCAGGCCCCGGACGTGTGTGACGTGGCCGACCCGATGCTTGGCCCGGGACGCGTACAGCGAGGCCGCCACCAGCAGGACGGCGGGGATGACGAAGTAGGTGTTGTGCCACATGGGCGGGTTCCCCCCGAAGGTGTGCGGTGAAGACGGGTGCTCAGCGCCTGCTCAGCGCCTGCTCAGTGCCGCAGGGCTCGGCGCAGGCGGGCGAACGCGCCGGGCGGCCGCTCGGCGGCCGGGTGGAGCCACTGCTCCAGGGCCCGGCGGTGGTCGGCGGCGAGCGGGCCGCTGTCGGTGAGTGCCCAGGCGGCGAAGGCCCGGGCGTCGGTGCGGTAGCCGCCGGTCTGCGGGTGCCGGCGGGCGTAGTCGAGGAACAGCGGCCCGTACGGCCGGCCGAGCAGGCGGGGCAGTTCGGGGGCCACCTTGGCGACGGTGTCCCGCCGTTTGGTGGCCAGACCGGTGGACTGGGCGCGGACCTGGTCCGGGTCGAAGCCGGGCGGGACGGGCCCGCCGGCCACCAGGGCGGCGAGCAGGTCCTCCTGGCGCCGCGCCAGCCGGGCGCGGGTGCCGCTCGGGCACGCGCCCGCCGCGGTCTCCCGGGGCTCGGTGCGGGGGGCCGGTGGGGCCGTCCGCGGGGTGCTCCCCTCCAGCACCCGGCGGATGGCGTCCAGTTCGCCGGCCAGCTCGCTGGGCGGCGGGAAGGCGGCGTCCCGTTCCAGCAGGACGCCGGGTGGTGCGACCCGTGCGCAGAGTTCGGCCAGGACCTCCAGCACCCGTTCGGTGACGGGGTGGGCGTGGGTGTCGTGCCAGACGCCGTCGACCAGGGTGCCGCCGGCGACGTGGACGTAGGCGAGCGCCTCCAGCGGCAGGCGGTCCAGTTCGGCGGCCGGGTCGATGCCGAGGTTGACCCGGTTGGTGTGCAGGTTGGCGACGTCGATCAGCAGCCGGACGCCGGTCCGCTCGACCAGTTCGGCGAGGAACTGCCCCTCGGTCAGCTCGTCGTCGGGCCAGGCCAGCTGGGCGGCGATGTTCTCCAGCGCGAGCGGCACCGGGAGTTGGTCCTGGGCGATCCGGACGTTCTCGGCGATCACCCGCAGCGAGTCCCGGGTGCGGGGGACGGGCAGCAGGTGGCCGGCCTCCAGGCCGCCGGCCCGGACGAACGCCAGGTGCTCGGTGACCAGCGGGGAGCCGAGGGCGAGCGCCGCCCCGGCGAGCTTGGCGAGCCGGGCGGGGTCGGGCAGGTCGGCGCCGCCGAGGCCGAGCGCCACGCCGTGCGGGATGACGGTGACGCCGCGGGCGCGCAGGACCGTCAGGGACTCGGGCAGATGTTCTCGGCGACCACCTCGACCCAGTCCAGGCCGGGTTGGCGTTCGACGACGGTGTCGATCTCGCTGCGCCAGCCGAGGCCGACGCCGAGGCGGGGTGCGCCGCCCCGCGCCGGGGTGGCGGAGCCGGGCAGGTCCAGGGCAGGGGAGGTCATCGGTTCGCCCCCTTTCGGAGGGCCGGGTGGGGAGGCCGTCGGGTGGTGCGGGCTTCGTCGCCAGGACCGCGCGGCCGTGTTGCTGAGGATGTCCCCGGGTGGGGCGGCTGCCAAGCCCCGCCCGGTCTTCTCAGAGCATTATTTGAGCTTGCCGCCGCGGGGGTGAGGGACTTTGGTCCCGAGCCGGGGCCGTTGCCGCAGGTGAGGCGCACCGGCGAGGGAAAATTCGCAGGCGCCGGACGGGCGGGCGGGGCTAGCGTGGGAACCCATGACTTCTTTGACGATCCGTGACTTCCGCCCCGACGACGCCGAGGCCGTGGCCGCCGCCCACCGGGCCGGGCGCGAGCACCTGGTGATGACCTCCGAGGCCCTGCTCTGGATGAACGGCCGGCAGAGCCCGGGCGAGCACTTCCGCACCTTCGTCGCCGAGCTGGACGGCCGGGTGGTCGGCGCGGTGCGCTGTGCGGCGGTGCTCGGGACGACGACCGCCGGCGTCGGGTACGCCAACGGCAGCGTGCTGCCGCGGTTCCGGCGGCGCGGCGCGGCCACCGCGCTGCTGGCCGCGGCCGAACGGCACCTGGCCGGGCACGGGGTGAGCGAGCTGCACACCTGGCTGGACGACGAGCCCGCCTCGCTGGCCTTCGCCACCGCCCGGGGCTACGAGCTCGGGCGCGCGGCGCAGTTCGGCGGACGGGACTTGGCGCTGCCGCTGCCGCAGGCGCCCGTACGGCCGGCCGGCGTCGAGCTGCGCCCGGCCGCCGACTGGGCGGCCGACCCGCGCCCGCTGTTCCTGGTCGAGGCGGACGCCGTCCGGGACGAGCCCGGCGAGGTGCCGATGGACGCCCTGGAGTACGAGGACTGGCTGCGGGGCGACTGGGCCCGGCCGGACCTGGACCGGGCACTGACCGTCGTCGCCGTGGTGGACGGCGAACCGGCCGCGTTCAGCATGGCGCAGACCGACGGGGTGGACCGCTACTGGTCCGCGTTCACCGCCTGCCGCCGGGAGTTCCGCGGGCGCGGGCTGAGCAAGCTGGCCAAGCTGGAGTCGCTGCGCCTGGCGGCCGCGGCGGGCTACCGGCGCGCGTACACCTCCAACGACGAGACCAATGCGCCGATGCTCGCGATCAACGCGTGGCTGGGGTACGAGCGGTGCGCCGGGGAGCGCAAGGGGATCAAGCGCTTGAAGTGACGCCGGGTGCGGCAATCCTGACGGTCGGAATTGCCGCGAGGGGGGTATTTCCGGCCACGGAGGGGACTTAACCAGGGCACACAGTTCGTGGTCGAGTCTTTCTCCGTGGGGATGATATGGAGATCCTGCTCCAGGTGTTCATCGCATCGGTTCCGGCCGTGATCGGCTTCCTCGCGGCCCGCTCCCTCGCCCGGACCAGACTGTTCCTGCGCTACGGCTTCCTGCGGGCGCTGCTGGCGCCGTACAGCCGGGTGCAGATCATCACGCCGAGCATCGAGGTCGCGGAGTTCGCCTTCACCACGGACGGCTGCCAACTGACCAGCCGCGGGCCGAAGAACGTGCTGTTCATGCCGATGGCCGAGGCCAGGGCGATAGCGGGGCTCACCGACCTGCTGCGGAAGGTCAACCGGAAGGCGACGATCGAACTGGTGGTGGCCGGCGCGCAGGATCCGCGGATGCCGACGTTCTCGATCGGGGGCCCGAGCGTCAACTCCTATTCCGGCGGCGTGCTGGACGCGGTGTTCCCGGATTTCGCCATCGAGTACCCGGACGAGGCCCGCGCCCGGTGGGGCGCAATGACCTTCGAGGCGCTGTACAACCCGGCCGGGGAGCTGATCCGCGACCACGGTTTCATCTTCGTGACCCGCACGCCCCGGCAGGCGCCCTGCGTTGTGCTCTGCGGGGTGTTCGCCTTCGGTTCCGCGATGGCGGTGGAGGCGTTGACCGCGGCGAGCCGCAACTCCCCGCTGGCGGCGCTCTTCCGCTCGGGGGAGAAAGGATTCGTCGCGGTGGAGGGGCGGGTGATAGGCCTGGACACCGTCGACGTCACGGTCGAGGTCTGTCGTACCCTGCCCGCGCCCCGGTCCGACGTCCCGTCGGGATTCCGGGGCGAGGTGTCCACGGGTCGTCCCGACGGTTGAGACGATTGGTCTCGACCACAGGGGGCGAAACCGGACAGCTCGGGAGAGTCTGGGGCAGTAACTCCTGGCGGCCGTACAGGTTTTGCCCCGCCCCTGACACACTTTGGGCATAATCGCGCACATGACGATCAACCGTGCGAACGTGAGCGCGATTGCCGAGGACCTGTACGTGTGGCTCCCCCCGAAGCGGGGCTGGGGCCTGGCCAACTGCGGACTGCTGGCCTCGGCGAAGACCGCGCTCTGGATCGACACCCCCTACGACCCCACCCTGGCCGGGGAGTTCCTCGCCGCCAGCCGCCGCCTGCTGCCGGCCGGGGTCGAGGTCGACCGGGTGATCGTCACCCACGCCAACGGCGACCACCTGTGGGGCGCCGGAGTCGTCCCGGACGCCGAGGTGATCTCCACCCGCGAGGCGCTGGAGCACATCCACTACGAGCCCACCCCGCAGCAGCAGCACGCCCTCGTCGTCGGCGGCGACCCGGACTCCCCGCTCGGCGGCTACCTCAGAGAGCACTTCGGACGGTTCGACTGGTCCGCCACCGACCCCGTGCACCCGGACACCGTCTTCACCGGCGAGCTGGAACTGCGGGTGGGGGAGTACCCGGTGCAGGTGACCGGCCTGCCCGCCGCCCACACCGGCGGCGACCTGATCGTCCACCTCCCGTACCAGCGCGCCGTCTTCACCGGCGACGTGATCTTCGGCTCGACCCCCGAGTACCCCGGCGACCACCCGGTGCACTGGGCCGGCCCGCTGGAGAACGTGATCACCGCCTGCGAGCGGATCCTGGCCACCGGCGCCGAGATCTTCGTCCCCGGCCACGGCCCCGTGCTCGACCGCGACGGCGTCCGCCACCACATCGCCTACCTGACGTACGTCCGGGAGCGCGCGCACGCCCTGCACACCGCCGGGATCCCCGCGCTGGACGCCGCCCGGCGGGTGATCGCCGAGCAGCGCCACCCCGAACTCGGCCTGCCCGAGCGGCTGGTGCTCACCGTCGCCGCCGAGTACCGGCACCTGGACGGCACCGAGGTGCCGAACGTCCTGGAGGCCATGGGCCAGGTCGCCCAGGTGGCCCGCGAACTCTCCGAGGACGCCGCCCGCAGCCCGCGCCCGCGCGCCGCCGCCCGGGACTGACCGCCCGGGACTGACCGCCCGCCGCGCCCCGGCCGGACCACCACCGGCCCCCGGCCCGGCAGCAGCCGACCAGCCAGGACCCCCAGAGGACTCCCGAGGACTTCGATGACGCAGATCGCGCAGATTGCGCTGATCGCCCTGGCGCTGGTCGCCGCCGCGACGGCGGGCGTGCTCGCCCGCGGCCGGGCCCGGGCCCTCACCCGGGCGGTCGCCGCCGAGACCGCCCGCGGCCACGGCGAGGAACGCGCCCGCGCCGCCGAAGGCCGGCTGGCCCGCGCCGAGCAGCAACTGCGCGAGGCGCAGGAGGCCGCCCGGCGCGCCACCGAGGAGACCCACCACGCCGAGAGCCGCTACCGGGCCGCCGAGGAGCGCACCCGGGAGGCCGAGAGCCGAGCCCGCACCGCCGAGGACACCACCCGGGAGACCGACCAGCGGGCCGCCGCCGCGAGCACCCGGGCCGGGGAGGCCGAACGGCGGCTCACCGTCGCCGAGGAGCGCACCGCCGCCCTGCTCGCCGAGATCGGCCACCTCGCCCAGGAACGGGTGGCCGCCACCGCCGTCCGGCTCAGCCACGCCAACGCCCCGCTGGTCGGCCCGCTGGACCCGCAGGCCGTCGGCCCCGAGGCCGTCCGGGCGCTGCAGTCCGTCCTGGACGCCGCCTCCGCCGCCCTCACCGACGAACGCGAACGCGTCGACGCCGCCGCCCGCGCCGCCATGCGCGGCGCCACCTCCCGGATCCAGACGCTGCTCTACCAGATCCAGAGCCTGGTCCAGCAGCTCCAGCACGACAACGACGACCCCCGGCTGCTGGAGGTCGACTTCCGCAACGAGGTCGCGCTGCGCCGGATCCAGACCGTCGCCGTGCTCTGCGAAGCCTGGCCCGGCCTGGCCCGCACCGACTCGCCGCTCGCCGAAGTGGTGGTCGGCGCGCTCTCTCGGGTGCCCGGCTACGCCCGGATCAAGGTCGCCAACCACCTGCGCGAGCAGCGGCTCGCCGTGGTCGCCCGGGCCGCCGAGCCGCTGGCCATCACCGTCGCCGAACTCCTCGCCAACGCCTCCGCCTACTCGCACCCGGAGACCGACATCCCGGTCACCGTCCAGCAGGGCGGCCGCGGCGCGCTGGTGATCATCGACGACAGCGGCATCGGCATGGACGACGACCAGCTGCGCCGGGCCCGCCGACTGCTGGCCGGCCCGCCCGACGTCCTGCTCACCGAACTCGGCAACCCGCCCAAGACCGGCTTCGCGGTGATCGGCAAACTGGCCCGCCAGTACGGCTTCTCCTGCCACATCGAGCCCTCGCCGTACGGCGGGATGCGCACCATCCTGCGCATCCCGGCCGCGCTGGTGACCGTCGTCGACGACGAGCAGCCGCTGTCGGTGCTCACCCCGCTGCCGCTGCGGGCCGGCGCCGGCCCGGCCCCCGCGCCCACCGTCCAGGCCGTCCCGCCGATGCGCGACGCCGACGAGGGCGACGGGCCGCCCCCGCTCGCCGACCGGCACAACCAGCCGGGCCCGCACCCCGCGCCCGCCATCCACGCGGTGCCCGACGCGCCGGCCGGCCCCGCCGACCCGGTCGACGACGGCACCGGCCTGCCCAGCCGGCGACGCCGCCGACCGGTCACCGCCGACGGCCCCGGCGCCCCCGAGCCCGCCGCCAGGCCGTCCGCCGCACCGGCCGAGCCGCCCGCCCGGGCCCCCGAGCGGACGCCCGAGCGCGCCGCCGCCCACTGGCAGGCGCTCCAGGAGGGCACCGACTCCGGCCGCGCCGCCGTGGCACAGGCCGCCCGCGGGACCAGCACGACCGGCGAGTCCAGCACGACCGCCGGGACCAGCCCGGCCGCCGGGACCAACACGACCGGCGAATCCAGCCCGACCGGCGGGAGCGGCCCGACCGCGGCCGCCCGCGACACCGGTGCCCGCACCACCGTCCGTCCGCCCGCCCCGACCCCCGAAGGAGCCGAGCAGTGACCAGCACGCCCAGCCCGACCACCACCGACGAGATCTCGTGGGTGCTGACCCCGCTGCTGGAGCTGCCGGGGGTGCTGCACGCGGTCATCGCCACCGGTGACGGCCTCGTCGAGGGAGCCTCCGACGGGCTCGACCGCGCCTCCGCCGAGCGGGTCGCCGCGATGACCGCCACCGTGCACGCCGCCGCCCGAGCGTTCACCAGCGCCTTCACCGACACCGAACGGCCCCGGCTGGCCCAGACCGTCGTCGAGTCCGACCTCGGCTACGCCGTCGTCGTCCCGGCCGGGGAGAACACCTCGCTCGCCGTGTTCACCTCCCCGGAGGCCCAACTCGGCAACGTGGCCTACCAGATGCAGGTGCAGGTCGCCGCCCTGGGTCGTGCCCTCGCGAGTCCGAGCCGGCAGCAGGACACCACCGTCCGATCATGACCGCCGTACCCCGCAGGCGGATGGTGCCCGCCTACCTGGCCACCGGCGGCCGCAGCCGCCCCGGCACCGCCGGCTTCGACCGGCTCACCGTGCTGTTCGCGGACCGCACCGAACCGCCCCGCGAGCTGGAACCCGAACACCAGCGGCTCTGGGAACTGCTGCGCCCCGGCGCGCTGACCGTGGTGGAAGCCGCCGCGCACCTGTGCCTGCCGGTCAGCGCCACCGTCTTCCTCGCGGCCGATCTGGTCGAGGCGGGCTGCCTGCGCGCCCGCGCGCCGATCCCGCGCGCCCAGCAGACCGACCGCTCCATCGTCGAGAGGCTCCTCGTTGGACTCCGTGCGCTCCGGTAGCCCGGCCGACCGGCCGAGCCGGGTGGGCTACCTGCCCGACCGGGACCAGACGCTGATGAAGCTGGTGGTGGCCGGCCCGTTCGGGGTCGGCAAGACGACGCTCATCCGCACCCTCTCCGAGATCGCCACCCTGCACACCGAGGAGGCGATGACCGAGACCGGACGGCCGGTGGACGACCTGGCCGGCCTGCCCGAGAAGGCCACCACCACGGTCGCCGTCGACTTCGGCCGGCTGACCCTGCCCGGCAACCTCGTGCTCTACATGTTCGGCACCCCCGGCCAGCGCCGCTTCTTCCCGCTCTGGCAGGACATCGCCCGCGGCGCCCTCGGCGCGCTGGTGCTCGCCGACACCCGCCGGCTCGCCGACTCCTTCGAGATCATGGACATGGTCGAGGAGCAGGGCCTGCCCTACGCCGTCGCCGTCAACTGCTTCCCGGACGCGCCGGTCCACTCGATCGAGGTGCTGCGCGCCCACCTGGACCTGCACCCCACCACCCCGCTGCTGCTCTGCGACGCCCGCGAGCGCGGCGCCAGCCTGGACGCGCTGATCGCGCTGGCCGAGCACGTCCTCGACGGCCTGCCCGCCGCCCCCGCGGACGCCCCCGACCCCGCGGACCAGGTAGCGACCGTCCCTGCCGCCTCCGCCGCCGAGGAGCGCCCGTGACCACCGACACCCGCCCGACCCCGATCTACGGCCCGGTCTTCGCCGCCGACCCGCAGCTGGTCTACGACCGGCTGCGCCGCTACGGGGCCGTCGCCCCGGTGGAGATCGCGCCCGGCGTCGAGGCCCTGCTGGTCACCGACTACCAGGCCGCCCTGGACCTGCTGCGCGACACCGACACCTTCTCCAAGGACTCCCGCGCCTGGCAGCGCACCGTCGCCCCCGACAACCCGCTGCTGCCGGTGCTCGGCTACCGCCCGACCGCCCTGTTCAGCGACGGCGAGGTGCACGCGCGCTACCGCGCGGTGATCACCGACGGCCTCGCCCTGCTCGAACCGCACCGGCTCCAGCGCCGGGTCGCCGAGGTCGCCCACCAACTGGTCGACCGCTTCGAGGCGGCCGGCACCGCCGACCTGATCGCCGAGTACGCCCGCCAGCTGCCGGCCTTCGTCCTCACCACCTGGTTCGGCGTGCCCGAGGAGCACAGCGCCCGGCTGGTCGCCGGGATCGCCGGGATGATCGAGTCCACCGAGAAGGCCGTCGTCGCGTACGGGGACCTCGTCGCGGTGGTCACCGCCATGGTCGCCGAGCGGCGCGAGCGGCCCCGGCACGACCTCACCTCCTGGTTCGTCACCCACCCGGCCGGGCTGGAGGACGACGAGGTGATCCGGCAGATCACCCTCACCATGATCGCCGGGCACGAGCCGACCACCAACCTGATCGGCAACGCCCTGCTGCGCCTGCTCACCGACGCCCGCTACGCCGGCTCCCTCATCGGCGGCGCGATGACCGCCTACCAGGCGATCGACGAGGTGCTCTGGCACGAGCCGCCGCTGGCCAACCTCTCCGCCCACTACCCGCGCTACGACATCACCTTCCACGGCCGGGAGATCCCGGCCGGCACCCTGGTGCTGGTCTCCTACGCGGCCGCCAACTCGCAGGCCGCGCCGCCCACCGACGGCACCGAGCTGCGCAGCGGCGAGAGCGCCCACCTGGCCTGGGCGGCCGGCCCGCACGGCTGCCCGGCCCGCGACCCGGCGCTGCTGATCGCGATCACCGCGATCGAGCAGCTGACCAGCCGGCTCAGCGACCTCGAACTGGCCACCCCGGCCGAGGAGCTGCTCTGGCGCCCCGGCCCGTTCCACCGGGCCCTGGTCCACCTCCCGGTCCGCTTCGCCCCGACGGCCTGAGCCCCGGCGGTCCGAACCCTGCTGGTCCGAGTCCCGGCGGCCCGGGACGGACGAGGGCCCGGGTGTCCGTCCGTACGGAAACCCGGGCCCTCGCGGCGCGACCGGCCGGCGCTACTCGGCCGGCTTCAGCGTCAGCGAGACGCTGTTGATGCAGTACCGCTGGTCGGTCGGCGTGCCGTAGCCCTCGCCCTCGAAGACGTGGCCCAGGTGCCCGCCGCAGCGGGCGCAGCGCACCTCGACCCGGCGCATGCCGAGCGTGGTGTCCTCGATGTACTGGACCCGGTCCCCGGCCAGCGGCGCGTAGTACGACGGCCAGCCGCAGTGGCTGTCGAACTTGGTCTCGGAGCTGAACAGCTCCGCGCCGCAGGCCCGGCAGCCGTAGACGCCGACGGTCTTGGTGTCGGTGTACTCACCGGTGAACGGGCGCTCGGTGCCCGCCTCGCGGAGCACGTGGTACTCCTCGGGGCTCAGCTCGTCCCGCCACTCGGCCTCGGTCTTCTCGATCTCGTAGCTCATCACGGCTCCCGGTCGGGGTACGTCAGACGTTGGAGGCAACGTTCGAGAGGTGCTGCACGCTTCCCCGGATCTCCTCCAGGATGGCGGGGCCCAGGTTGGTGACGTCGCCGGCGCCCATGGTGAGCAGCAGGTCGCCGGGGCGGGCCAGGCCGGCCAGCACGGCGGGGGCGGCGGCGAAGGAGTGCTCGGCGGTGACGTCGGCGCCGGCCCGGTGGGCGGCGTCGATGATCAGCTCGCTGGTCACGCCGGGGATCGGGTCCTCGCGGGCCGGGTAGATGTCCAGCACCACCGAGGCGTCGGCCAGCGCCAGGGCCTGGCCCATCTCCTCGGCGAGCTGCTGGGTGCGGCTGAACAGGTGCGGCTGGAAGACCACCAGCACCCGGCCCTCGCCCTCCAGACCCTCCCGGATCGCCTCCAGGTCGGCGGTCATCTCGGTGGGGTGGTGGGCGTAGGAGTCGATCACCTGGACGCCGCCGGCCTCGCCCTTGAGCTGGAGGCGGCGCCGCACGCCGGTGTAGGCGCCGAGGGCCTTGGCCAGGTCGGCGGCCGGGACGCCCAGCGCGACGCCGGCGGCCAGCGCGGAGACCGCGTTGTGCGCGTAGTGCCGGCCGGGCACCGAGACGGTGAAGGACAGCTCGGCGCCGTCCAGCTCGACGGTGACCTCGCTGGTCATGCCGCGGGCGACCACCGAGCGGACCCGGACGTCGGCGTCCTCGGCGGCGCCGACGGTCACCACGGTGAGGCCCTCGCGGCCGGCCACCCGGGCGGTCAGCTCGCGGGCGCCGTCGTGGTCGGCGGAGACCACCAGGGTGCCGCCGGGGGTGATCCGGCCGACGAAGGTCTCGAAGGACTCGTAGATCTCCTCGATCGAGGCGTAGTTGGCGTGGTGGTCCAGCTCCACGTTGAGCACGATCGCCACCTCGGGCGCGTACTTGTGGAAGCTGCGGTCGCTCTCGTCGGCCTCGGCGACGAAGATCTCGCCGGCGCCGTGGTGGGCGTTGGAGCCGGGCGTGTCGAGGTCGCCGCCGATCGCGTAGGACGGGTCCAGGCCCAGCTCGCCGAGGGCGACGGCGAGCATGCTGGTGGTGGTGGTCTTGCCGTGGGTGCCGGCCACCGCCAGCGCCCGGCGGCCGCCCATCAGGGCGGCCAGCGCGTCGGAGCGGTGCACCACCGGGATGCCGCGCTCGTGGGCGGCGGCCAGCTCCGGGTTGTCGGCGCGGATCGCGCTGGAGACCACCACGCTGCTGGTGCCGTCCGGCACGTGCTCGGCGGCGTGGCCGACGTGCACGGTCGCGCCGAGGGCGCGCAGCGCGAGGACGGTCTCGGACTCCTTGGAGTCGCTGCCGGAGACGCTGGCGCCGCGCACCGCGAGGATCTTCGCCAGGCCGGACATCCCGGCGCCGCCGATGCCGATGAAGTGCGGGGCGTGCAGGTCGTGCGCGGCGTCGTTCAAGGCGGGGCTCCGTAGGGCGGGGGCGGAATGGTCGGGCGGACGGGATGGGGAATCGTCCTCGCGGGCGGACCGCAAGGACGATTCTGCACCACCGGCCGGGATCCCTAGGAGTCGCTGGCGAACAGCCGCAGCACCGGGACCCCCACCTTGTGCCGGGCCTGGGAGGCCCAGTCGCGGTGGAAGAACTCCTCCACGAAGTGCGGTGAGGTGAGCACCACCACCTCGTCCGCGCGGTGCTCCTCGACCGCCGTCCGCAGCCGGTCCAGCGGCTTCTCCTCGACCAGCTCGCCGACCGCCTCGGCCCCGGCCGCGCGCAGGTGGCGCAGGCTGTGTTCGAGCGACTCGGTGGCCACGGTCGGCCCGGACTCGGACTCGTCGTGCTCGTGCACCACCTTGTCGAGGTGGCCGAGCGCCACGTCGTCCAGCGCCCGCAGCAGCTCGTCCTGCTTGCCGCGCGGCTGCATCAGGACGACGAAGGAGACCTTCTCGTCGCTGTGGAGCGTGGTGACGAGTTCCACGTCCGCGTCGGAGAGAGCCTTTTCGATCATCAGTACCGTCTTGAACACGTGAGTCCCTTCCAGTGGCCGGCCCCCGGGCCCCGGCATCGCATTAACGGGATCACGACCCGTCGGTCACGGGGTCGGCGGACGCAGGTAGCGGGTGAAGAGGAATCCTTTCTGCTCGATCAATGAGACCAGCCGCATCCGCTGCACGTCAGGCATTTGCGCATCGCGGATGATGCGCGGCGCGTCGCCGCCCGTGATCAGCGGAGCCAGCGACAGGCACAACTCGTCCAGCAGACCCGCCGCCGCCAGCTGTCCCAGCAGCCGCGGGCCGCCCTCGCTCAGCAACCGCGTCCAGCCCCGCTCCGCCAGCGCCGACACGCCCGCCCGCAGGTCCACCGACCCCTCCCCGGCGAGCACCAGGTCGGCCACCTCGGCGACCGCCCGGCGGCGCTCCTCGGGCGCGTCCGCGGTGGTGATCACCACCGTCCTGACCAGCGGGGCGGTGAACAGCGGCGCGGTCAGGTCCAGGGTCAGCGAGCGGCTCACGATCGCGATCGCCGGAGCCGGGGCCTGCCCGGCCGCCGCCCGCGCCGCCGCGAACTCGGCCCGGGCCCGGGCCGGCCGGTAGCCCTCCGCGCGGACCGTCTCCGCGCCCACCAGCACCACGTCCGACAGCGCGCGCAGCACACCGAAGATCCGCTTGTCGGCGTCCCCGGACAGGCCCTCCGAGAGGCCCTCCAGCCTCGCCCCGCCGTCCAGACCGGCCACCATGTTGGCGCGCAGCCAGGGCCGCCCCCGATTCACCTGGTCGGGGTACGCGTAGACGGCGGCGAGCGACTCCAGCGAGGCCGGGTCGGCGACCGGCTCGCCCAGCGGGCTGATCAACTGTTGCATGCCCTCAGTCTTCCACCGGCCGCCGTCCCGAGGCGCTCTGCACCAGGCGTACCCTCTACTAACGTGCCAGCAGCCCCCCGCCCCGACACCGCGACCGAGTCCATAGCCGCCGCGAGCGCGGCCGGCTCCCCGATCGCGCTCGCCGACCGCCGCCCCGTCGTGCCCGCCGAGCGGCTGGTCGCCGAGATGGTCCCGCCGCCCCGGTTCTCCGACGTGAGCTTCGGGACGTACATTCCGGACCCGAACCAGCCCAGCCAGTACGAGGCCGTCCAGGTCCTGGAGCAGTTCGCCACCACCCTCGGCGGGGGAAACGGTTCCGCGCCCAAGCGCAGCTGGTTCCGCCGCTCCGCCCCGGCGCCCACCGGCCCGGCCGGCGTGTACCTCGACGGCGGCTACGGCGTCGGCAAGACCCACCTGCTCGCCTCGCTCTGGCACGCCGCCCCCGGCCCCAAGGCCTTCGGCACCTTCGTCGAGCTGACCAACCTGGTCGGTGCGCTCGGCTTCCAGCAGGCCGTCCGGACCCTCTCCGAGCACACGCTGCTGTGCATCGACGAGTTCGAGCTCGACGACCCGGGCGACACCGTCCTGGTCTCCACGCTGCTCACCCGCCTCGTCGACAACGGCGTCAAGCTCTGCGCCACCTCGAACACCCTGCCAGAGAAGCTCGGCGAGGGCCGCTTCGCCGCCGCCGACTTCCTGCGCGAGATCCAGGGCCTGTCCGCGCACTTCCGCCCGATGCGGATCGACGGCCAGGACTACCGCCACCGCGGCCTCCCGGACGCCCCGCCGCCCTACCCCGACGCGGCCGTCGACGCCGTCGCCGCCCGCACCCCCGGCGCCTCCCTGGACGACTTCGACACCCTCCTCGCCCACCTCTCCGCCGTCCACCCCAGCCGCTACGGCGCGCTGCTCGACGACGTCACCGCCGTCTGCCTGCGCGGCGTCCGCCAGGTCGACGACCAGTCCACCGCCCTGCGCCTGGTCGTCCTCGCCGACCGCATGTACGACCGCGAGCTTCCCATCACCGCCTCCGGCCTCCCCTTCGACCAGGTCTTCCCCGACGACATGCTCCGCGGCGGCTACCGCAAGAAGTACCTCCGCGCCATCTCCCGCCTGGTCGCCCTCGCCCGCGACAGCGCGAAGACCTGACCCCGTAACCCCCGCCCCGGCCGGGCGTTGCTCCCTAGCGGAGCAGAGGGGGGCGCATGGCCGGTGGCGGGCCCGCAGCGGGCTACTCGATCGAGATCGAACCCGAGGTACGCGAGTGGCTGCGGCAGTGTCCGCTCCCCGAGTACCGTGCGGTCGAGCGCGCGGCGGATCGATTGGCCGAGGACGGTGAACTCCTGCCGTTCCCGCTCTCCAGCCACCTCGGCGGCGGACTGCGGGAACTGCGGGTCGGGCCGATGCGGATCACGTACTGGCTCGCACCCGGGCGGAGGGCTGTGCTGCTGACGGTCTTCCGTAAGACATAGGAACCGCGAAACGGATCAGGTCGAGCGGGCACGGCGGGCTCAGAAGGTGTGTGAGGCCGAGCATCTGCCCGCCGCCGACCACGACGTCTACGACCGGGAGGAGCAGCGGTGAGCAGCGGTTATCACACGCGGTGGGTCGTGCCGCCGGAGCATCGGGAGAGCGAGCAGTACCGGGCGGCCGGGCGGCGGATGGCGCTGGCCGAGGCCGTGTACGCCCGCCGATCCGCTCTCGGCTGGACGCTCGCCGAACTCGCGGAGCGGGCCGGGCTGGACGAGGCGACGGTCGAGAGCATCGAGGAGAGCGGTGTCGATCCGACCCTGCCGCTGATCGAACGCCTCGCCGCCGCGTTCGACTCGGTCGTCCGCATCGACCCGGCCCGCGAGCCCGCCATGAGGTTCGAGGGGCACGCGGCCTGAGGAAGCCGCACCGCTTGTCGGTGGTGGGTCGTACGGTGGACTCGTGCGACCCATCACGAGTATTGAGCGGTCAGTGACGCCCTTCGAGGTCGTCAGTCCCTTCCAGCCGAACGGGGACCAGCCGGCGGCGATCGCCGAGTTGGAGCGGCGGATCAAGGGCGGGGAGAAGGACGTCGTCCTGCTCGGTGCCACCGGTACCGGGAAGTCGGCCACCACGGCCTGGATGATCGAGCGGCTGCAGCGGCCCACCCTGGTGATGGCGCCGAACAAGACGCTGGCCGCCCAGCTGGCGAACGAGTTCCGCGAGCTGCTGCCGAACAACGCGGTCGAGTACTTCGTCTCGTACTACGACTACTACCAGCCCGAGGCGTACGTCCCGCAGACGGACACCTACATCGAGAAGGACTCCTCGATCAACGAGGAGGTCGAGCGGCTGCGGCACTCGGCGACCAACTCGCTGCTGACCAGGCGGGACGTGATCGTGGTCGCCTCCGTCTCCTGCATCTACGGCCTCGGCACCCCGCAGGAGTACGTGGACCGGATGGTCCCGCTCAAGGTCGGCGAGGAGATCGACCGGGACGTCCTGCTGCGCCGCTTCGTGGACATCCAGTACGCCCGCAACGACGTGGCGTTCACCCGTGGCACCTTCCGGGTCCGCGGCGACACCATCGAGATCTTCCCGGTCTACGAGGAGCTGGCCGTCCGGATCGAGATGTTCGGCGACGAGATCGAGGCGCTGTACACCCTGCACCCGCTCACCGGCGAGATCATCAGCCAGGACGAGTCGGTGTACGTCTTCCCCGCCTCGCACTACGTGGCCGGTCCGGAGCGCATGGAGCGGGCGATCACCGGCATCGAGAAGGAGCTGGAGGAGACGCTCGCCCGGCAGGAGAAGCAGGGCAAGCTGCTGGAGGCCCAGCGGCTGCGCATGCGCACCACCTACGACATCGAGATGCTGCGCCAGATCGGCACCTGCTCGGGCGTCGAGAACTACTCGATGCACTTCGACGGCCGCGAGCCCGGCTCCCCGCCGAACACCCTGCTCGACTACTTCCCGGAGGACTTCCTCCTGGTCATCGACGAGTCGCACGTCACCGTCCCGCAGATCGGCGCGATGTACGAGGGTGACGCCTCGCGCAAGCGCACCCTGGTGGAGCACGGCTTCCGGCTGCCCTCCGCGATGGACAACCGCCCGCTGAAGTGGGAGGAGTTCCTGGGGCGGATCGACCAGACGGTGTACCTGTCGGCGACGCCCGGCCCGTACGAGCTGTCCCGCGGCGACGGCCAGGTCGAGCAGATCATCCGCCCGACCGGTCTGATCGACCCGGAGGTGATCGTCAAGCCGACCGAGGGCCAGATCGACGACCTGGTGCACGAGGTCCGCACGCGGGTGGAGCGGGACGAGCGCGTCCTGGTGACCACGCTGACCAAGAAGATGGCCGAGGACCTCACCGACTACATGCTCGGCCTGGACATCCGGGTCCGGTACCTGCACAGCGACGTGGACACCCTGCGCCGGGTGGAGCTGCTGCGCGAGCTGCGCGCGGGCAGGTACGACGTGCTGGTCGGCATCAACCTGCTGCGCGAGGGCCTGGACCTGCCCGAGGTGTCGCTGGTGGCGATCCTGGACGCGGACAAGGAGGGCTTCCTGCGCTCCGGCACCTCGCTGATCCAGACGATCGGGCGGGCCGCCCGAAACGTCTCGGGCCAGGTGCACATGTACGCGGACCGGATCACCCCGTCGATGGAGAAGGCGATCGACGAGACCAACCGCCGCCGGGTCGTGCAGCAGGCGTACAACAAGAAGCACGGGATCGACCCGCAGCCGCTGCGGAAGAAGATCGGCGACATCCTGGACACCCTCGCCCGCGAGGACGTGGACACCGACGAGCTGCTCTCCACCGGCTACCGCGGGGCCGCCGGGAAGGGCAAGGCCCCGGTGCCGGCCCTGGGCATGGAGCGCAAGCAGGGCGAGAGCCTGCCGGCCGCCGAGCTGGCGGAGCTGATCCAGTCGATGACGGACCGGATGCACGCGGCCGCCGCCGACCTCCAGTTCGAGGTCGCGGCCCGGCTGCGCGACGAGGTGAAGGAGCTGAAGCGGGAGCTGCGCCAGATGCGGGAGGCCGGCGTGGCCTGAGCGGGGGCCGAGGGGGGCCGACGGGGGTCTGAGGCGGGTCGAGGCGGCCGCCGGGCCGGGCCGGTGTGACACCGGTCAAGCCCGGCGGTGTCTCAGCCTTGCCACAATGCGGCGACCGCCGGGAGGTGCGGGGTGCCGCAGGCCCTAGGCTGGCCTGCGGCATCGACCTCGGGACGGGGTGGTGCGACAGCAACAGGGGGCCTCAGCCGGGGGACGGCACGGGGTGTTCCACCGTGGCGCCGCGCGGGGAGCGACCGCGTGGCCGGGTAGAGAGGACAACGCCGTGTCGGTGAACCTTGCCAAGGGCCAGCGGGTCAGTCTCCAGAAGGGGCCGGGCGGCGCGTTGACCGTGGTCCGGATGGGCCTCGGCTGGCAGGCCGCGCCGAAGCGGGGCCTGTTCGGCAGCCGCACCAGGACGATCGACCTGGACGCGTCGGCGCTCCTGTACGCCGAGAAGACCCCGTCCGACGTGGTGTTCTTCCAGCACCTGGAGAGCACGGACGGTTCCGTCCGGCACACCGGGGACAACCTGGAGGGCGGCTCCGGCACGGAGGACGACGAGGCGATCCTGGTGGACCTGCTGCACGTGCCGGCGCACATCACCCAGGTGGTGTTCACGGTGAGCTCGTACACCGGGCAGACCTTCGCGGAGGTGCAGGGCGCCCACTGCCGGCTGGTGGACGAGACCACGGGCGAGGAGCTGGCCCGGTACGAGCTGGCCGGGGGAGGGCCGCACACCGGGCAGATCATGGCGAAGGTGTTCCGTGACGGGGCCGGCGGCTGGGAGATGCAGGCGATCGGCGCGCCGGCCAAGGGGCGGACCTTCCAGGACCTGCTGCCGGCGATCGAGCCGTACCTCTGACGGCATCCCGGACGGGCGCCCCGGACGTCATCCCTGACGGTTCTTTACCTTCTTTACCTTTACTTGGGCTTCCTGTTACTCTCGATGGCAGCGGAGGGGAGTATTCCCCCGCAGTTGTCCCCGTCATCACGGGCGCCCACGAGTGGCGCCCCGGGGCGCTGGTCCGTGCGGACGCCCCGAGAGCGGGCCCGACGGGCGGAAGAGACCTCCGGCAGTGACGATGACTGTCTCGCCTACCTGCCGGAGGAGCAGTAGTGGACGTTTCCGTAACCATGTGGATCACCACGATCGGTGTGCTGATCGCACTGATCGTGGCGGACTTCTTCATCGGAGGGCGCAAGCCGCACGAGGTCTCGATCAAGGAGGCCGGGATCTGGACCGCGGTCTGGATCGTGCTGGCGCTGATCTTCGGCGGGTTCCTCTGGTGGCACTCCGGCGCGCAGCCGGCCGGTGAGTTCTTCGCCGGTTACATCACCGAGAAGTCGCTCAGTGTCGACAACCTGTTCGTCTTCATCCTGATCATGGGCAAGTTCGCGGTGCCGAGGATCTACCAGCAGCGCGTGCTGATGTTCGGTGTGATCATCGCGCTGGTGCTGCGGGCGGTCTTCATCGCCGGCGGCGCGGCGCTGGTCACCCAGTTCTCCTGGGTGTTCTTCATCTTCGGCGCCTTCCTGATCTGGACCGCCTGGAAGCTGATCAAGGAGGCCCGGGCCGGCGAGGAGGAGGACGAGTTCGAGGAGAACCGCCTGCTCAAGTCGATCGAGCGGCGATTCCCGTCCACCGACACGTACCACGGCACGAAGTTGTTCATCCGGGAGAACGGCCGCCGGCTGATGACCCCGATGCTGATCGTGATGCTGGCGATCGGCACCACGGACGTGCTGTTCGCGCTGGACTCCATCCCGGCGATCTTCGGCCTGACCCAGGACCCGTACATCGTCTTCACCGCCAACGCCTTCGCCCTGATGGGCCTGCGTCAGCTGTACTTCCTGATCGGCGGCCTGCTGAAGAAGCTGGTCCACCTGTCGTACGGCCTGTCGGTGATCCTCGGCTTCATCGGTGTGAAGCTGGTGCTGCACGCGGCGCACGAGGCGGGCGCGAACGTGCCGGAGATCGGCATCCCGCTCTCGCTGGGCGTCATCGTGGTCGTGCTGGCCGTCACCACGGTGACCAGCCTGATCGCCTCGAAGAAGCAGGAGCGGGCCGAGCGCGAGGCCCAGAAGCTGGACGCCTGACCCCCGCGTGACGGCCGAGGCCCCCGCGACCCGGAAGGGGTCGCGGGGGCCTCGTCGTGCCCGGCGCCAGGTGCCCGGTGCCCGAAGGCCGAGGTCACCAGCCGCGCTCGCGCCACTCGTCGAGGTGCGGGCGCTCGGCGCCGAGGGTGGTGTCGCTGCCGTGGCCGGGGTAGACCCAGGCCTCGTCCGGCAGGACGTCGAAGATCTTCGCGTTGACGTCCCGGAAGAGGCTCGTGAAGGCCTCCGCATCGCCCCAGGTGTTGCCGACGCCGCCGGGGAAGAGGCAGTCGCCGGTGAAGACGTGCGGGTGGCCCTGCGGGTCGTCGTAGATCAGCACGATCGCGCCCGGGGTGTGCCCGACCAGGTGCCGGACGGTGAGTTCCACGTCGCCGACCCGCAGCTTGTCGCCGTCCGCGAGCAGCAGCTCGGTGGGCACGTCGACGCCCTCGGCGTCGTGCGCGCCGGCGGCGGTGCGAGCCCCCGTCACGGCGACCACCTCGGCGAGCGCGGCCCAGTGGTCGTGGTGCCGGTGGGTGGTGACGACGGTGGCGAGCTCGTCACCGACGGTCTCCAGCAGCACCGGGGCGTCGGCGGCCGCGTCGATCAGCAGTTGCTCGTCGGTGGCCCGGCAGCGCAGCAGGTAGGCGTTGTTGTCGTACGGGCCGACGGCCACCTTGGTGATGATCAGGTGCGCCAGCTCCCGCACGTCCGGCGGCCCGCCGACCTTGACCGCTCCGTGGTACGTCATGCGTCCGCTCCTCGTCCGGTGAAGGGGTTCAGGATCATCTTCGCGCCGTCAGCCCAGCGGGGGAAGCTGGGGGAGGGCGGTGTCGGGGGTGGTCCGCAGGCCGGCGCCGTCGGAGCGGCCGGAGAGCCAGGCGAGCAGGGAGCGGAGGGGGCCCTGGACGGTGAGGACGGGCTCGCCGGTGCCGATCAGTCCGATGTCCCCGGTGTCCTCGGCGACCAGCTCGACGCCGGGCAGGGCGGTGCCGTGCAGCTTGTTGGCGATCTTGTGGAACTCGGTGACGGCGAAGACCTCCGGCCAGTGCGCGGGGGTGTGACCGGCGTCCAGGTCGACGTGGTGGTACTCGACCTCGGCGAGGCGCTTCCACGGGAGGTCGTGGGCGGGGAAGACGTAGCCGGTGCGGTGGCGGACCTCGACCGTCCAGGCTTCGGCGGGCAGCAGCGCGGCGGCCGCGGCGAAGCGCTCGCGGGAGTCGCGCAGGTCGGCGAGCTGGACGTCCACCGGGCGGGGCGCACCCTCCTCGATCTGCCGGTCGCGGGCCTCGGTGCTGGCGTACTGCGGGATGTCGGTGCCGGTGCGGGCGCCGTCCAGCAGGTTGACCAGGGAGTCGGCGTTGCGGGCGAGGTGGGCCAGCACGTGACCGCGGGTCCAGCCGGGCAGGGCGGAGGGCTCGGCGACGGCCTCGGGCTTCAGCTCGGCGACGGTGTGCAGCAGGTGCCGGGTGCTCTCCTCGACCAGGGCCAGGTACTGCGCGGCGGCCTCGGCGGCGGTCTGCGGGTCGGTCATCGGATCGGCCTTCTGTGGGAGACGGCGCGTTGCCCGCGGGGGGCTCCGCTCGTTGACCAGCTGACGCTATCGCCGAATCCGACCGCTGAGCAGGGCCTTTTTCGGTCCGGGTACGGAGGGTTCGAGGGGCGCTCTCACTCGTTCGGGTGGACTCCGCTGGACACGGTCGATATTCGAACGTCTGAGCTAGTAGGCTGGCTGCCGCATCCTGGAAGAAGCACACATCTCCCCGCAAGTCCTCTCGCCCCGGAGAAAGGCGCCAGAAGCAGTGGCCGACCGCCTCATCGTCCGCGGTGCTCGCGAGCACAACCTCAAGAACGTCTCGCTCGACCTGCCCCGCGACTCCCTCATCGTCTTCACGGGCCTCTCCGGCTCCGGCAAGTCCTCGCTCGCCTTCGACACGATCTTCGCCGAGGGCCAGCGCCGCTACGTCGAGTCGCTGTCCTCCTACGCCCGCCAGTTCCTCGGGCAGATGGACAAGCCCGACGTGGACTTCATCGAAGGCCTCTCCCCGGCCGTCTCGATCGATCAGAAGTCCACCAACCGCAACCCCCGTTCGACCGTCGGCACGATCACCGAGGTCTACGACTACCTGCGCCTGCTGTTCGCCCGGATCGGCAAGCCGCACTGCCCGCACTGCGGCCGCCCGATCGCCAAGCAGTCGCCGCAGGCGATCGTCGACAAGGTGCTGGAGCTCGCCGAGGGCACCCGGTTCCAGGTGCTCAGCCCGGTGGTGCGCGAGCGCAAGGGCGAGTTCGTCGACCTCTTCGCCGACCTCCAGTCCAAGGGCTACTCGCGCGCCCGGGTGGACGGCGGGACGATCCAGCTCGCCGAGCCGCCGAAGCTCAAGAAGCAGGAGAAGCACACCGTCGAGGTGGTCATCGACCGCCTGACCGTCAAGGAGAGCGCCAAGCGGCGGCTCACCGACTCGGTGGAGACGGCCCTGCGGCTGTCCGGCGGCATGGTCGTGCTCGACTTCGTCGACCTCGCGGAGGACGACCCGGAGCGCGAGCGGATGTACTCCGAGCACCTCTACTGCCCGTACGACGACGTGTCGTTCGAGGAGCTGGAGCCGCGCTCGTTCTCCTTCAACTCGCCGTTCGGCGCCTGCCCGGACTGCTCGGGCCTGGGCAACCGGATGGAGGTCGACCCGGAGCTGGTCATCCCGGACCCGGAGCGCTCGCTGGAGGAGGGCGCGATCCACCCGTGGTCGGCGGGCCACGCCAAGGAGTACTTCCAGCGCCTGATCGACGCGCTCGCCGGGGAGCTGGGCTTCCGCACCGACATCCCGTGGGCCGGGCTGCCGGCCCGCGCCAAGAAGGCGCTGCTGTACGGGCACAAGCACCAGGTGCAGGTCAGCTACCGCAACCGCTTCGGGCGCGAGCGCTCGTACAGCACCGGCTTCGAGGGCGCCGTCCCGTTCATCCAGCGCCGGCACACCGAGGCGGAGAGCGACAGCAGCCGCGAGCGCTTCGAGGGCTACATGCGCGAGGTGCCCTGCCCGACGTGCGAGGGCACCCGGCTCAAGCCGGTGGTGCTCGCGGTCACCGTCGAGGAGAAGTCGATCGCGGACGTCTCGGCGATGTCGATCAGCGACTGCGCCGAGTTCCTGGGCGCGATGAAGCTGAACGACCGGGACAAGCAGATCGCCGAGCGCGTCCTCAAGGAGGTCAACGAGCGGCTGCGCTTCCTGGTCGACGTCGGCCTGGACTACCTCTCGCTGAACCGCGCGGCCGGCACCCTGTCCGGCGGCGAGGCCCAGCGCATCCGGCTGGCCACCCAGATCGGCTCCGGCCTGGTCGGCGTGCTGTACGTGCTGGACGAGCCGTCCATCGGCCTGCACCAGCGGGACAACCACCGGCTGATCGAGACGCTGGTGCGGCTGCGCGACATCGGCAACACGCTGATCGTGGTCGAGCACGACGAGGACACCATCAAGACGGCGGACTGGGTGGTCGACATCGGCCCGGGCGCCGGCGAGCACGGCGGCAAGGTGGTGCACTCCGGCTCGTTGAAGGGGCTGCTGTCCAACAAGGAGTCGCTGACCGGCCAGTACCTCTCCGGCAAGCGGTCCATCCCGATCCCGGCGGGCCGCCGCGACCGGGACAAGAAGCGCCAGCTGACCGTCCACGGCGCCCGCGAGCACAACCTCAAGGACGTCACGGTCGGCTTCCCGCTCGGCACCTTCACCGCGATCACCGGCGTCTCCGGCTCCGGCAAGTCGACGCTGGTCAACGACATCCTCTACACCCACCTCGCCCGGGAGCTGAACGGCGCCCGCAGCGTGCCCGGCCGGCACACCCGGATCACCGGCACCGACCTGGTGGACAAGGTGGTGCACGTCGACCAGTCGCCGATCGGGCGCACCCCGCGCTCCAACCCGGCCACCTACACCGGGGTGTTCGACCACGTGCGCCGGCTCTTCGCGGAGACGCAGGAGGCGAAGGTCCGCGGCTACCTGCCCGGCCGGTTCTCCTTCAACGTCAAGGGCGGCCGCTGCGAGAACTGCTCGGGCGACGGCACCATCAAGATCGAGATGAACTTCCTGCCGGACGTCTACGTGCCGTGCGAGGTCTGCCACGGCGCCCGGTACAACCGGGAGACGCTGGAGGTCCACTACAAGGGCAAGTCCATCTCCGAGGTGCTGGACATGCCGATCGAGGAGGCGCTGGCCTTCTTCGAGGCCGTCCCGGCGATCGCCCGGCACCTCAGGACGCTCAACGACGTCGGCCTCGGCTACGTCCGGCTCGGCCAGTCCGCGCCGACGCTGTCCGGCGGCGAGGCGCAGCGCGTCAAGCTCGCCTCCGAGCTGCAGAAGCGCTCCACCGGGCGGACGGTCTACGTGCTGGACGAGCCCACCACCGGCCTGCACTTCGAGGACATCAGCAAGCTGATCAAGGTGCTCAGCGGGCTGGTGGAGAAGGGCAACACGGTGATCGTCATCGAGCACAACCTCGATGTGATCAAGACCGCCGACTGGGTCGTCGACATGGGCCCCGAGGGCGGTTCCGGCGGCGGCATGGTGGTCGCCGAGGGCACCCCGGAGCAGATCGCCGCCGTCCCGGAGAGCCACACCGGCAAGTTCCTCCGGGACATCCTTCCGGGCGAGTTCGCGGACGCCCCGGTCGCCCCGGTGAAGAGGGCGCCGCGCAAGCGGGCCGCCGCGGCGAAGAAGTAGCGAAGAGGGAGCAGCGGCCCGCTCCGCCGCCCCACCCACGGGGGCGGCGGAGCGGGCGCCGCATAGACTTCCGAGGTCCCTCGTAGGAAGCCGAACCGCAGGAGCGCACCGATGTCAGAGGCCCCCGAGACCAGCCCCGCCACCTCCCGCCGCACCGTGCTCTGCGGCGCCGCCGCCGTACTGGCGGCCGGCGGCACCGTGGCGGTCGCCGGCTGCGGTCCCTCCTCGGGTTCCTCGGGCTCCTCCGGCGCCGGCAGCGCGGCCAAGACCCCGGTGGACCTCGGCCCGGCCTCGGAGGTGCCGGAGGGCGGCGGCAAGGTCTTCCGCAACCAGAAGATCGTCGTGACCCAGCCGACCGTGGGGGAGTACAAGGCCTTCAGCGCCGTCTGCACCCACGCCGGCTGCGTCGTCGACCAGGTGAAGAGCCAGCAGATCCAGTGCCCCTGCCACGGCAGCCGGTTCGCCATCGCCGACGGCGCCGTCCAGGACGGCCCGGCCCCCAGGCCGTTGCCCGCCTACGCCGTCACGGTCGACGGCGGGAACCTCAAGGTGACCCCGAGCTGAAGCAGTTGATCTCCACCCAGTCGATCTCGGCCCAGTCGGTCCCCGCCCGGTTGATCTCCCCTTCGCGGCCCCGGCTCCACTCGGTACGGTGGACCCATGGCTGACCCGAGCACCTACCGCCCGGCGCCGGGCGCGATCCCGACCTCACCGGGCGTCTACAAGTTCCGTGACGCCCACGGGCGGGTCATCTACGTCGGCAAGGCCAAGAGCCTGCGGCCGCGCCTGTCGTCCTACTTCCAGGACCTGGCCGGCCTGCACCCGCGCACCGCGACCATGGTCACCACCGCGGCCTCGGTGGAGTGGACGGTGGTGGCCACCGAGGTCGAGGCGCTCCAGCTGGAGTACTCCTGGATCAAGGAGTTCGACCCGCGGTTCAACGTCAAGTACCGCGACGACAAGAGCTATCCGGAACTCGCCGTCACCCTCAACGAGGAGTACCCGCGGGTCCAGGTGATGCGCGGGGCGCACAAGAAGGGCGTGCGCTACTTCGGCCCGTACGGGCACGCCTGGGCGATCCGCGAGACGGTCGACCTGCTGCTGCGCGTCTTCCCCGTCCGCACCTGCTCCAACGGCGTGTTCAAGCGCGCCCGGCAGGTCGGCCGGCCCTGCCTGCTCGGCTACATCGGCAAGTGCGCCGCGCCCTGCGTCGGCAAGGTCTCGCCGGAGGAACACCGGGCGCTGGCCGAGGACTTCTGCGACTTCATGGCCGGGCGCACCGGCAACTACCTGCGCCGGCTGGAAGAGCAGATGCGGGAGGCCGCCGAGGAGATGGAGTACGAGAAGGCGGCCCGGCTGCGGGACGACATCGGCGCCCTCAAGCGCGCGATGGAGAAGAACGCCATCGTGCTCGCCGACGCCACCGACGCCGACCTGCTGGCCGTCGCCGAGGACGAACTGGAGGCCGCCGTCCAGATCTTCCACGTCCGCGGCGGCCGGGTGCGCGGCCAGCGCGGCTGGGTCACCGACAAGGTCGAGGACGTCGACACCGCCGGCCTGGTCGAGCACGCCCTCCAGCAGCTCTACGGCGGCGCCGGCCCGGACGAGCGCAACGAGACCGTCCCGCGCGAGGTGCTCGTCCCCGCGCTGCCCGAGCCGTCCGGTCCGGTCCGGGACTGGCTGAGCGGCCTGCGCGGCAGCCAGGTCGACCTGCGGATCCCGCAACGCGGCGACAAGAAGGACCTGATGGCCACCGTGCAGCGCAACGCCCAGCAGGCGCTGGCACTGCACAAGACCAAGCGCGCCTCCGACCTCACCACCCGCAGCCGCGCCCTGCAGGAGATCGCCGACGCGCTGGAGCTGGACTCGGTGCCGCTGCGCATCGAGTGCTTCGACATCTCCCACCTCCAGGGCGAGGACGTGGTCGCCTCGATGGTCGTCTTCGAGGACGGCCTGGCCCGCAAGAGCGAGTACCGGCGCTTCCAGATCAAGGGCTTCGAGGGCCAGGACGACGTCCGCTCGATGCACGAGGTGATCGGCCGGCGCTTCCGCCGCTACCTCCAGGAGCGCGAGCAGACCGGCGAGTGGGTCGTCCCCGAGGCCGACGACCCGGGCGCCGCCGCCGACGGCACCGGGGCCCCGGCCGGCCCGATCGACCCGGAGACGGGCCGCCCGCGCCGCTTCGCCTACCCGCCCCAACTGCTGGTCGTGGACGGCGGCCAGCCGCAGGTCGCCGCCGCCAAGCGCGCCCTGGACGAACTCGGCATCGACGACGTCGCGCTGTGCGGCCTGGCCAAGCGGCTGGAGGAGGTCTGGCTGCCCGGCGAGGACGACCCGGTCGTGCTGCCGCGCTCCAGCGAGGGCCTCTACCTGCTCCAGCGGGTCCGCGACGAGGCCCACCGCTTCGCGATCACCTACCAGCGCAGCAAGCGTTCCAAGCGACTCACCGCCGGGGAACTGGACTCCGTCCCGGGCCTCGGCGAGACTCGCCGCCAGGCGCTGCTCAAGCACTTCGGCTCGCTGAAGAGGCTCCGGGCCGCCACCGTCGACGAACTCTGCGCCGTACCCGGCATCGGACGCCGCACGGCGGAGACTGTTGCGGCGGCGTTGTCCTCCCGTACACCCGTCGCACCAGCGGTGAACACCGCTACCGGCGAGATCATCGAGGACGGGGCCGAACCGGCCGCCGAGCCGGTGGCCGCAGCATCCCAGACCGCACCATCCCAGGAGACGCCATGACGGCCGACGCCGACCGTCAGACGACGCGCCCAGCCCCCGCCCGCCTGTCCGGGCAGGGGAAGGGTGGTCGCGCCGTGCGCGTTCTCCCCAGCAGAAAGACCGAGAGCGGGGAACCGAAGTGACCGTGTCAGACGTGGCCGAGAACGCGCCGGAGCTGGTGATCATCTCCGGCATGTCCGGAGCCGGCCGCTCCACCGCCGCGAAGTGCCTGGAGGACCTGGGCTGGTTCGTGGTGGACAACCTGCCACCGGCCCTGATCCCGACCATGGTCGACCTGGGCGCCCGCTCCCAGGGCAACGTCGCCCGGATCGGCGTGGTCGTGGACGTCCGGGGCCGCCAGTTCTTCGACGACCTGCTCACCTCCCTCGACGAGTTGGAGAAGCGCGGCGTCCGGCTCAGCGTGGTCTTCCTGGACTCCTCCGACGACGCGCTGGTCCGCCGCTTCGAGAGCGTGCGCCGCCCGCACCCGCTGCAGGCCGACGGCCGGATCGTCGACGGCATCGCCCAGGAGCGCGACCTGCTGCGCGACCTGCGCGGCGAGGCCGACCTGGTGATCGACACCTCCAACCTCAACGTGCACCAGCTGCGCGCCAAGCTGGACGCCCAGTTCGCCGACCACGACGAGCCCGAGCTGCGCGCCACCGTGATGTCCTTCGGCTTCAAGTACGGCCTGCCGGTCGACGCCGACCTGGTCGTGGACTGCCGCTTCCTGCCCAACCCGCACTGGGTGCCCGAGCTGCGCGCCCGTACCGGCACCGACGCGGACGTCGCCGACTACGTGTTCCAGCAGCCCGGCGCCAACGAGTTCCTGGACGGCTACGCCGATCTCCTGCGCATCATCACCGAGGGGTACCGCCGCGAGGGGAAGCGCTACATGACGCTTGCCGTAGGCTGCACCGGTGGCAAGCACCGCAGCGTCGCGATGTCCGAGCGCCTGACCAAGCGTCTCATCGCCGACGGAGTGGAGACGGTGCTCGTCCACCGTGACATGGGACGGGAGTGACCGCCGCCTCCTAGCCGGGCCGCCGGCGGGGCCGGTGGCCGCGGCGAGGAACGCGAGGTGAGTGTGGCGGGATATGTGCCCGGGCGGCAGCCGCAGAACAGGAGTGCCGACCGGGCGGGTGGCCCGGCCCGGCCGCCGGTCCCGAGCCGGCCGCGCAGCAGCCCCGCCCGGGCCAACCCGGCCCCCCGGATCACCGCGCTCGGCGGCGGCCAGGGCCTGTCCGCCTCGCTCTCCGCGCTGCGCCGGCTCACCAGCGACCTGACCGCCGTGGTCACCGTCGCCGACGACGGCGGCTCCAGCGGCCGGCTCCGCACCGAGCTGGGCGTGCTGCCCCCCGGCGACCTGCGCAAGGCGCTGGCCGCGCTGTGCGGGGACGACGACTGGGGGCGCACCTGGTCCGAGGTGATCCAGCAGCGCTTCACCGGCACCGGTGAGCTGGGCGGCCACGCGGTCGGCAACCTGCTGATCGTCGCGCTCTGGGAGAAGCTCGGCGACCCGGTGGCCGCCCTGGACTGGGTCGGCCGGCTGCTGAACGTCCAGGGTCGGGTGCTGCCGATGTCGGCGGTGCCGCTGGACATCGAGGCGACCGTGCGCGGCCACGACCCGGAGCGCCCCGGCGAGCTGTCGGCCGTCCGCGGCCAGGCCGACGTCGCGGTCACGCCCGGCACCGTGCAGTCGATCCGGCTGCTGCCGGACGGGCCGCCGGCCGTCCCGGAGGCGGTCACCGCCGTCCGGGAGGCGGACTGGGTGGTGCTCGGGCCCGGCTCCTGGTTCACCAGCGTGCTGCCGCACCTGCTGGTGCCGGAGCTGGCCAAGGCGCTCACCGAGACCCGCGCCCGCCGCCTGCTCACCCTGAACCTGGCCCCGCAGCCCGGCGAGACCGAGGGCTTCACCCCGCAGCGCCACCTGGAGGTCATCGCCGACCACGCCCCGGGCCTCGCGGTGGATGCGATCCTGGTGGACGAGCGGGCCGTCACCGGCGGCGCCTTCGGCCAGGCGGACCTGGCCGGTCTGGAGAAGGCCGCCGAGCGGATGGGCGCAGCCCTGGTCCTCGGCAGGGTGGCCCGCACCGACGGCACCCCGCGACACGACCCGGAGCTGTTGGCCGCCGCGTACGACCGGATTTTCCGGACACATGGAAGGATCGGGCCATGGCGATGACTCCAGCGGTGAAGGACGAGATCAGCCGGCTCCCGGTCACCAGGGCCTGCTGCCGCAAGGCGGAGGTGTCGGCGATCCTGCGGTTCGCGGGCGGGCTGCACATCGTGAGCGGCCGGATCGTGATCGAGGCGGAGCTGGACACCGGCGCGGCGGCGCGGCGGCTGCGCAAGGACCTGCTGGAGATCTTCGGACACTCCTCCGACCTCGTGGTGATGGCCCCCGGCGGACTGCGGCGTGGCAGCCGCTTCGTCGTCCGGGTGGTCAAGGACGGCGAACTGCTCGCGCGCCAGACCGGCCTCGTGGACGGCCGGGGCCGGCCGATCCGGGGGCTGCCCCCGGCGGTCGTCTCCGGGGCCACCTGCGACGCCGAGGCGGCCTGGCGCGGGGCCTTCCTGGCGCACGGCTCGCTCACCGAGCCGGGCCGCTCCTCCTCGCTGGAGATCACCTGCCCCGGCTCCGAGGCCGCCCTCGCCCTGGTCGGCGCGGCCCGTCGGCTCGGCATCCCGGCCAAGGCCCGTGAGGTGCGCGGCGTGGACCGGGTGGTGATCCGCGACGGCGACGCGATCGGCGCGCTGCTGACCCGGCTCGGCGCGCACGAGTCGGTGCTCGCCTGGGAGGAGCGCCGGATGCGGCGCGAGGTCCGGGCCACCGCCAACCGCCTGGCCAACTTCGACGACGCCAACCTGCGCCGCTCGGCCCGCGCCGCGGTGGCGGCCGGCGCCCGGGTGGCGCGGGCGCTGGAGATCCTCGGCGAGGAGGTGCCCGAGCACCTGGCCGCGGCCGGCCAGCTGCGGATGCAGCACAAGCAGGCCTCGCTGGAGGAGCTGGGCGCGCTCGCCGACCCGCCGCTGACCAAGGACGCGGTGGCCGGCCGGATCCGCCGCCTGCTGGCGATGGCGGACAAGCGCGCCTCCGAGCTCGGCCTGCCGAGCACCGAGGCCAACCTCACCGACGAGATGGCGATGAACTGACCGCACCAAGTGGCTGTTCCGCGGCCGGTGTCCGGATTCCGGGCACCGGCCGTCGCCGTGTCCGGACGGGATACCCGGACGCGCCCGGTGTGCGCAAATTGGTAGAGACCACTGGCCGGGACCAACTGCCCTGACCGCCAAGGACGGTCGGCCTGATTTCGCGCCACGCCAGGTCGTCGCACGTGGCGCGATGTGCCCTCCCAGGCCTGGGAGGGGTAGGGTCATAGGCGGTCGGGGACTTCCCAAATCTCACCCCCGTCGGCTTAGCTCCGGCGTACCTAACGAGGAGATCGGTTCGTGACGATCCGGGTAGGCATCAACGGATTCGGCCGCATCGGCCGCAACTTCTTCCGCGCGGTCAAGGCGCAGGGCGCGGACATCGAGATCGTCGGTGTCAACGACCTCACTGACACGAAGACCCTGGCTCACCTGCTCAAGTACGACACCACCCTGGGCACCTTCCCGGGCGAGGTCTCGCACACCGAGGACAGCATCACCGTCGACGGCAAGACCTTCCAGGTCAGCGCCGAGCGTGACCCCGCCAACCTGCCGTGGGCCGCCCTGGGCGCCGACATCGTCGTCGAGTCCACCGGCATCTTCACCAAGGCCGAGGCCGCGAAGAAGCACCTCGCCGCCGGCGCGAAGAAGGTCATCATCTCGGCGCCCGCGAGCGACGAGGACGTCACCATCGTCCTGGGCGTCAACGAGGACAAGTACGACGCCGCCAACCACTCGATCATCTCCAACGCCTCCTGCACCACCAACTGCGTGGCGCCGATGGCCAAGGTGCTGCACGAGAACTTCGGCATCGTCAAGGGCCTGATGACGACCGTCCACGCGTTCACCAACGACCAGGTGACCCTGGACTTCCCGCACAAGGACCTGCGCCGCGCCCGTGCCGCGTCGCAGAACATCATCCCGACCTCGACCGGTGCCGCCAAGGCGACCGCCCTGGTCCTGCCGGAGCTGAAGGGCAAGCTGGACGGCACCTCGCTGCGCGTCCCGGTCCCGACCGGCTCCATCACCGACCTGGTCGTCACCCTGGAGCGCGAGGTGACCAAGGACGAGGTCAACGCCGCCTTCCAGAAGGCCTCGCAGGAGGGCCCGCTCAAGGGCATCCTGACCTACACCGAGGACCCGATCGTCTCCTCGGACATCGTCAACGACCCGGCCTCCTGCATCTTCGACTCCCAGCTCACCATGGTCCAGGGCAACCAGGTCAAGGTGCTCGGCTGGTACGACAACGAGTGGGGCTACTCGAACCGCCTCGTCAACCTGACCTCCCTCGTCGGCGGCCAGCTCTGACGCAGCGGGAGCTGACGTGATGTAGGGGCGAGGGCCCGGCTGGCGCACTGTGCCGACCGGGCCCTCGCTCTGCGCACCAGGACTTTCCCAGGCGGCCCCTGCGCCGTGCCGCCTCTGCGCATCAACCATCTCCCCAGGAGAGCCAATCCCCGTGAAGACCATCGAAGACCTCGACGTCGCCGGCAAGCGCGTGTTCGTCCGTGCCGACCTGAACGTCCCGCTGGACGGCACCACGATCACCGACGACGGCCGGATCCGCGCCGTCGCCCCGACCATCGCCAAGCTCGTCGAGCGCGGCGCCCGGGTCGTCGTCGCCTCCCACCTCGGCCGCCCGAAGGGTGCGCCGGACCCGACGTTCTCGCTGGCCCCGGCGGCCGTGCGCCTCGGCGAGATCCTCGGCAAGAACGTCGCCTTCGCCACCGACACCGTGGGCGAGAGCGCCGCGTCCACCGTGGCCGCGCTGGGCGACGGCGAGGTCGCGCTGCTGGAGAACCTGCGCTTCAACGCCGGCGAGACCAGCAAGGACGACGCCGAGCGCAAGGCCTTCGCCGAGCAGCTGGCCGCCCTCGCGGACCTGTACGTCGGCGACGGCTTCGGCGCCGTGCACCGCAAGCACGCCTCGGTCTACGACCTGCCCGGCCTGCTGCCGCACGCGGCCGGCGACCTGATCGCCACCGAGGTCGGTGTGCTCAAGAAGCTCACCGAGGAGGTCGCGCGCCCGTACGTGGTCGTGCTCGGCGGTGCCAAGGTCTCCGACAAGCTCGGCGTGATCGACAACCTGCTGAAGAAGGCCGACCGGATCCTGATCGGCGGCGGCATGGCGTACACCTTCCTCAAGGCCAAGGGCCACGAGGTCGGCATCTCGCTGCTGCAGGAGGACCAGATCCCGGTCGTCCTGGACTACCTGGAGCGCGCCGAGGCGACGGGCGTCGAGTTCGTCCTGCCGGTGGACGTCCTGGTGTCGGCGGAGTTCCCCGACCTCAAGACCAAGGCCCCGGCCAACCCCTCGCTCGTCGCCGCGGACGCGATCCCGGCCGACCAGGAGGGCCTGGACATCGGCCCGAAGACCCGCGAGCTGTACGCGGCGAAGCTGGCCGACGCGGGCACCGTGTTCTGGAACGGCCCGATGGGTGTCTTCGAGCACCCGGACTACGCGAACGGCACCAAGGCCGTGGCCCAGGCGCTGCTCGACAGCGACGCGTTCACCGTGGTCGGTGGCGGCGACTCCGCCGCGGCCGTCCGCATCCTGGGCTTCGACGAGAACGCATTCGGACACATCTCGACCGGCGGTGGCGCCAGCCTCGAGTACCTGGAGGGCAAGACCCTCCCCGGTCTCGCCGCCCTGGAAGGCTGAAAGCAATGACTGAGCGTCTCCCGCTGATGGCGGGCAACTGGAAGATGAACCTCAACCACCTTGAGGCCATCCAGCACACCCAGAAGCTGGCCTTCGCGCTGGCCGACAAGGACTACGCGGCCGTCGAGGTCGCCGTCCTGGTGCCGTTCACCGACCTGCGTTCGGTGCAGACCCTGGTCGACGGCGACAAGCTGAAGATCAAGTACGGCTCGCAGGACATCTCGCAGCACGACTCCGGTGCCTACACCGGCGAGGTCTCCGGCCCGATGCTGGCCAAGCTGAAGTGCACCTTCGCGGTGATCGGCCACTCGGAGCGCCGCCAGTACCACGGTGAGGACGAGGCGATCGTCAACGCCAAGGTCAAGGCCGCCTACCGGGCCGGGATCACCCCGATCCTGTGCATCGGCGAGCCGCTGGACGTCCGCAAGGCCGGCACCCACGTCGAGCACACCCTCGCCCAGCTGGACGGCGCCCTGGCGGACATCCCGGCCCACCAGGCCGAGTCCATCGTGGTCGCCTACGAGCCGGTCTGGGCGATCGGCACCGGCGAGGTGGCCACCCCGGAGGACGCGCAGGAGGTCTGCGCCGCCATCCGCAGGCGGATCGCCGAGCTGTACGACGCCGAGCTGGCCGACAAGGTCCGCGTGCTGTACGGCGGTTCGGTGAAGTCGTCGAGCGCGGCCGGTCTGATGGCCAAGCCCGACATCGACGGCGGCCTGATCGGCGGTGCCTCGCTGGACGCCGACGAGTTCGTCAAGATCGTGCGCTACCGTGAGCAGGCAGTAGGCTAACGCCGCTGCAGCAACGTAGGCTTTGGGGCCGGACCGCCGTCAGCGGTCCGGCCCCGTCGCCGAAGATACGAGAGAGTTGGTCCCGTCGTGGTTCTCGGGTTCTCGATTGCCCTGATCATCTTCAGTCTGCTGATGATCCTGCTGGTGCTGCTGCACAAGGGGAAGGGCGGCGGCCTGTCGGACATGTTCGGTGGCGGCGCGATGTCCACCGGCGGCGGCTCGGCGGTGGCCGAGCGCAACCTGGACCGCATCACGATCGTGGTCGGTCTCGCCTGGTTCGCCTGCATCATCGTGCTGGGCCTGGTGCTGAAGTACAAGAGCTGACGTAACCCTGACGCCCCGTCGCCCGAGCGCCTATCCTGGGACGGTCGGGGGCGGAGGCGATGGCGGTGGACGCTTAACTCCTGCTTACACTAGGACGACTTTCGCCACCGACGCGCACCGCGGAGGGTCGGCGCACCAGCACGCAGGGAGTCAGACCGTGGCAAGTGGCAACGCCATCCGTGGCAGCAGGGTCGGAGCGGGCCCGATGGGCGAGGCGGAGCGCGGCGAGTCCGCCCCGCGCAACCGGATCACCTTCTGGTGTGCCAACAAGCACGAGACCCGGCCGAGCTTCGCCGCCGAGGCCGTCATCCCGGACACCTGGGACTGCCCGCGGTGCGGATTCCCGGCCGGTCAGGACGAGCACAACCCGCCCGCGCCCTCGCGCAACGAGCCGTACAAGACCCACCTCGCCTACGTCCGCGAGCGGCGCACCGACGCCGACGGCGAGGCGATCCTCGCCGAGGCGCTGGCCAAGCTGCGCGGCGAGATCTGACCCGGACGACAGACAGCGAAGGGCGCCACCGTCGAGGACGGTGGCGCCCTTGTGCGTTGCCGGGCCCGTTACGCCGAGGCCGGCGGGTACAGCTGGGGCGGGATCTGCTCCGCCGCGGCCCGGTCCAGCAGCCACAGGGTGCGGCTACGGCCGTACGCGCCGGAGGCGGGCGCCTGGAGCTCGCCGGGGCCGGACAGGGCCATCGCGACCGCGTCCGCCTTGTCCGCGCCGGCCGCCAGCAGCCAGACCTCGCGGGCCGCCCGGATCGCCGGGAGGGTGAGCGAGACCCGGGTCGGCGGGGGCTTGGGGGCCCCGCGCACGCCGATCACGGTCAGCTCGGTCTCCCGCACGCCCGGGTGCTCGGGGAAGAGCGAGGCGACGTGGGTGTCCGGGCCGACGCCGAGCAGCAGCACGTCGAAGGCCGGGACGCCGAGCCGGTCGCCCGGGCCGGACGCCTTCGCCAGCTCCTCCGCGTAGCGGGCGGCGGCGGCCTCCACGTCGGAGCCGTCCGCACCGTCCGAGGCGGGCATCTCGTGCACCCGCGCCGGGTCGAGCGGGACGGAGTCCAGCAGTTCGGCGCGGGCCTGGACGGCGTTGCGGTCCGGGTCCCCGGCGGGGACGAAGCGCTCGTCGCCCCACCAGAGGTCCAGCCGCGCCCAGTCGACCGCGTCGCGCGCCGGGGAGGCGGCGATCGCGGCCAGCAGGGCGTTGCCGTTGCGCCCGCCGGTGAGCACCACCGAGGCGGTGCCGCGGGCGGCCTGGGCGTCCACGATCCGGGTGATCAGCCGGGCCGCGGCCGCCTGGGCCATCAGCTCCTTGTCCCGGTGGACGACCAGCTGCGGGGTCGCGTTGGTCATGCGCTCCCCTTGGCGGCGCGCTTGGCGGGCTTCTTGGCGGGAGCCTTCTCGGCGTCCTCGGGCACGTCCTCGGACGAGGCCTCGGACGCGACCTTGGCGGTCACCCGGGCGGGGTTGGCCACCGCGGCCTCGGCGACCGCCGCGCGGGCGACCCGCTCGGCCGCCGCCGTCTCGGCGGTGTCCGGCTCGCGCAGCCGGTCGACGGGCGTGCGCACGGCCGTCGCGTAGATGTCGTCCGGGTCGAGCCGGCGCAGCTCCTCGGCGATCAGCTCCGAGGTCTCGCGCCGCTTGAGCGCCACCTGGCGGTCCGGGGAGCCGGCCATGGAGAGCGTGCCCATCAGGCCGTCCGGGCGGTCCAGGGTGATGTCGCCGTCCTTGGTGCGCAGGTGCACCGCGGTGATGCCGGGGCCGCCGGTGACGACCCGCTCGACCGGCACGTGCAGCCGGTTGTGCAGCCAGAGGCCGAGCAGTTCGACGCTGGGGTTGTAGGACTCGCCCTCGACCACCGCGGAGGTGATCGTGACCGGCCGCTGGTCCAGCGCGGCGGCCAGCATCGAGCGCCAGCCGGTGATCCGGGTCCAGGCCAGGTCGGTGTCGCCCGGGGTGTAGCTCTGGGCCCGCTGGGCGAGCTGGCCGACCGGGGACTCGGCGGTGACGGCGTCGGTGATCCGGCGCTGGGCGAGCGCGCCCAGCGGGTCCTGCGCCGGGTGCAGCGGCGCGTTGTCGGGCCACCAGACGACGACCGGGGCGTCCGGGAGCAGCAGTGGCAGGACCACCGACTGGGCGTGCGCGGCGAGTTCGCCGTGCATGCGCAGGATGACCGTCTCTCCCGAGCCGGCATCGGTGCCGACCAGGATCTCGGCGTCCAGCCGGGTCTCGGCGCGGGCCCGGGGCGAGCGCCCGGCGCGTTTGATCACCGCGAGGGTGCGCGAGGGGTGCTCGCGGGAGGCGTCGTTGGCGGCCTTGAGGGCGTCGTACGCGCTGCCCTCGTCGGTCACGATCACCAGGGTGAGCACCATGCCGGCGGCGGTGGAGCCACTGGCCCGGCGCGCCTCCATCAGCGCGGCGTTGATCTTGCTGGACGTCGTGTTGGTGAGGTCGATCTTCATGGCCGGCGCCAGCTCCTGCCGTCTCGTGCGAGCATCTCGTCCGCCTCGGCCGGGCCCCAGGTCCCCGCGGAGTACTGGGCGGGCTTGCCGTGGGTGTCCCAGTACTTCTCGATCGGGTCGAGGATCTGCCAGGAGAGCTCGACCTCCTGGTGACGCGGGAACAGGTTGGCGTCGCCGAGCAGCACATCGAGGATGAGCCGCTCGTACGCCTCCGGGCTGGACTCGGTGAAGGACTCGCCGTAGGCGAAGTCCATCGTGACGTCCCGGACCTCGAAGGAGGTGCCCGGCACCTTGGAGCCGAACCGCACCGTCACGCCCTCGTCCGGCTGGACCCGGATGACCAGGGCGTTCTGCCCCAGCTCCTCGGTCGCGTAGGAGTCGAACGGCAGGTACGGGGCGCGCTGGAAGACCACCGCGATCTCGGTGACCCGGCGGCCCAGCCGCTTGCCGGTGCGCAGGTAGAACGGGACGCCTGCCCAGCGGCGGTTGTTGATCTCCAGCTTGATCGCCGCGTAGGTGTCGGTCTTGGAGTCCGGGTCGATGCCGTCCTCGTCCAGGTAGCCGACCACCTCCTCGCCGCCCTGCCAGCCGGCCGCGTACTGGCCGCGCACGGTGTGCCGGCCGAGGTCGGCCGGGAGCTTGACGGCGCTGAGCACCTTGAGCTTCTCGGCGACCAGCGCCTTCGGGTGGAACGACGCCGGCTCCTCGATGGCGGTGAGCGCCATCAGCTGGAGCAGGTGGTTCTGGATGACGTCGCGGGCGGAGCCGATGCCGTCGTAGTAGCCGGCCCGGCCGCCGATGCCGATGTCCTCGGCCATGGTGATCTGCACGTGGTCGACGTACGACCGGTTCCAGATCGGCTCGAACATCTGGTTGGCGAAGCGCAGCGCCAGGATGTTCTGGACCGTCTCCTTGCCCAGGTAGTGGTCGATCCGGAAGACCTCGTCCCGGGGGAAGACCTCGTGGACGATCCGGTTCAGCTCCTGGGCGCTCTCCAGGTCGTGGCCGAAGGGCTTCTCGATGACCGCGCGGCGCCACGAGCCCTGCGGGGGGTCGGCCAGGCCGTGCTTCTTGAGCTGCTGGACGACGGTCGGGAAGAACTTCGGCGGGACGGACAGGTAGAAGGCGAAGTTGCCGCCGGTGCCCTGCGCCTTGTCCAGCTCGACGATGGTCTCGCGGAGCTTGTCGAAGGCGTCGTCGTCGTCGAAGGTGCCGTGGACGAAGCGCATGCCCTTGGCGAGCTGCTGCCAGACCTCCTCCCGGAACGGGGTGCGGGCGTGCTCCTTGACCGCGTCGTGGACCTCCTTGGCGAAGTCCTCGTCGTCCCACTCGCGCCGGGCGAAGCCGACGAGAGAGAAGCCCGGCGGCAGCAGACCGCGGTTGGCCAGGTCGTAGATGGCCGGCATGAGCTTCTTGCGGGACAGGTCGCCGGTGACTCCGAAGATGACCAGACCGGACGGCCCCGCGATGCGCGGGAGCCGTCGGTCGGCCGGGTCACGAAGCGGGTTGACGGGGGCCGGCGGGAGATCGTCCGCGTCCGACTCCGAGGTCAACTCGGGGAAATCAGTGCTCACTTGTTGGGCTCCGCTTTCGTGCGCTGGCTGTGTGAGCGAACGGTCACTTCTCGCCGGCGAAGGAGGCGAGCGAGGCGGTGACGGTGTCGAGCAGCTCGTTCCAGGACTGCTCGAACTTCTCCACGCCCTCGTCCTCCAGCACCTGGACCACGTCGTCGTAGTCCACGCCGGCGGCGGCGATGGCGTCCATCACGGCCTTGGCGTCGGCGTAGTTGGGGACGATGGTGCCGCCGGTGACCACACCGTGGTCGGCGGTGGCCTCCAGGGTGGCCTCGGGCATGGTGTTGACCGTGCCGGGGGCGACCAGCTCGGTGACGTACAGGGTGTCCGGCAGGGCCGGGTCCTTGACACCGGTGGAGGCCCACAGCGGGCGCTGCGGCTTGGCGCCGGCGGCCTCCAGCGAACGCCAGCGGGCGCTGCCGGCGGACTTGCCGTCGACCGAGCCGAAGACCTCCTCGTACGCCTGGTAGGCGAGGCGGGCGTTGGCCAGGGCGGCCTTGGAGCGCAGGTCCCGGGCGTCGCCGCCGATCTTCTCCAGGCGCTTGTCGATCTCGGTGTCCACGCGGGAGACGAAGAAGGAGGCGACCGACTCGATCTGGGAGAGGTCCAGGCCCTTGGCCTTGGCGGCCTCCAGACCGGTCAGGTAGGCGTCGATGACGGCCTTGTAGCGCTCCAGCGAGAAGATCAGCGTGACGTTGACGCTGATGCCCCGGCCGATCACCTCGGCGATCGCGGGCAGGCCGGCCTTGGTGGCGGGGATCTTGATGAAGACGTTCGGGCGGTCGACCAGCCACCACAGCTGCTTGGCCTCGGCCACGGTGGCCGCGGTCTCGTGCGCCAGGCGCGGGTCGACCTCGATGGACACCCGGCCGTCGCGGCCGTTGGAGGCGTCGTAGACCGGGCGCAGCACGTCGGCCGCGTCACGCACGTCCGAGGTGGTGATCATGCGGACGGCCTCGTCGGTGGTGACCTTGCGGACGGCGAGGTCGCGCAGCTGGCCGTCGTAGGAGTCGTCGCCGCCGCCGATGGCCTTCTGGAAGATGGTCGGGTTGGTGGTCACGCCCACCACGTGCTTGTTCTGCACCAGCTCGGCGAGGTTGCCGGTGTTCAGCCGCTTGCGGCTGAGGTCGTCCAGCCAGATCGCCACGCCTTCGTCGCTGAGGCGCTTCAGTGCGTCAGTCATGGTGCTTCAGTCCTTTTTTCTTCTGCTTCGTGGGGTAGTCAGAGGGGGCCGTGCGCCCGCGTGCGGGCGGGCGCACGGCCCAAGGAGGCGTCAGCGGTTGACGGCCTCAAGGGAACGGAGGGCGTTGTGGGCCTCGGCCACCACGCGCTCGGCGGTCAGGCCGAACTCCTCGAAGAGCACCTTGTAGTCGGCGGAGGCGCCGAAGTGCTCCAGCGAGACGATCCGGCCGTGGTCGCCGACCAGCTCGCGCCAGCCCTGGCCGATGCCGGCCTCGACCGACACCCGGGCCTTGACCGACGGTGGCAGCACGCTGTCACGGTAGGCCTGGTCCTGCTCCTGGAACCACTCGAAGGACGGCACCGAGACCACCCGGGTGGCGATGCCCTCGGCCTCCAGCACCTCGCGGGCCTTGACGGCCAGCTGGACCTCGGAGCCGGTGCCCAGCAGGATCACCTGCGGGTCGCCGCTGGAGGCCTCGGCCAGGATGTAGCCGCCCTTCGCGGTGCCCTCGGCGGAGCCGAAGACCTGGCGGTCGAAGGTCGGGACGTTCTGGCGGGTGAGCGCCAGGCCGACCGGGCCCGGGTGGGTGGTCTGGCGCTCGATGACGGTGCGCCAGGCGACGGCCGTCTCGTTGGCGTCGGCCGGGCGGACCATGGACAGGCCCGGGATGGCGCGCAGCGAGGCCATGTGCTCGACCGGCTGGTGGGTCGGGCCGTCCTCGCCGAGGCCGATCGAGTCGTGCGTCCAGACGTAGGTGACCGGCAGCTTCATCAGCGCGGCCAGGCGCACGGCCGGGCGCATGTAGTCGGCGAAGACCAGGAAGGTGCCGCCGTACACGCGGGTCTTGCCGTGCAGCGCGATGCCGTTCATGGTCGAGCCCATGGCGTGCTCGCGGATGCCGAAGTGGATCGTCCGGCCGTACGGGCTGGCGCTCTTCAGCGGGTTGCCCTCGGGGAGGAACGAGCTGTCCTCGTCGATCGTGGTGAGGTTGGACTCGGCGAGGTCGGCCGAGCCGCCCCACAGCTCCGGGATGACCGCGCCGAGCGCCTTGAGGGTCTCGCCGGAGGCCTTGCGGGTGGCGACGTCCTTGCCGGCCGGGAAGACCGGGACGGTCTTCTTCCAGCCCTCGGGCAGCTCGCCGGCCTGGATGCGGTCGAACTCGGCGGCGCGCTGCGGGTCGGCGGCGCGCCAGGCCTCCAGGGACTGCTCCCACTCGGCGTGGGCGGCCTTGCCGCGCTTGATGACCTCGCGGGCGTGCTCGATCACCTTGTCGGAGACCTCGAAGGTCTTCTCCGGGTCGAAGCCCAGGACCTTCTTGGTGGCGGCGATCTCGGCGGCGCCGAGCGCGGAGCCGTGCGCCTTGGCGGTGTTCTGGGCGTCCGGGGCCGGCCAGGCGATGATCGTGCGCATCGCGATGATCGACGGACGGGTGGTCTCGGCCTTGGCCGCGGCCAGCGCGTCGGCCAGGACGGCCACGTCGATGTCGCCGTTGGCCTTCGGGGCGACCCGCTGGACGTGCCAGCCGTACGCCTCGTAGCGCTTGAGGACGTCCTCGGAGAAGGCGGTCTCGGTGTCGCCCTCGATCGAGATGTGGTTGTCGTCGTACAGGGCGACCAGGTTGCCCAGCTTCTGGTGGCCGGCCAGCGAGGAGGCCTCGGCGGAGATGCCCTCCTCCAGGTCGCCGTCCGAGACGATGGCCCAGATGGTGTGGTCGAAGGGGGACTCGCCGGCGGCGGCGTCCGGGTCGAACAGGCCGCGCTCGTAGCGGGCGGCCATCGCCATGCCCACCGCGTTGGCGATGCCCTGGCCGAGCGGGCCGGTGGTGGTCTCCACGCCCGCGGTGTGGCCGTGCTCCGGGTGGCCCGGGGTGCGGCTGCCCGCGACGCGGAAGGCCTTGAGGTCGTCCAGCTCCAGGCCGTAGCCCGACAGGTACAGCTGGGTGTAGAGGGTCAGGCTCGTGTGCCCGGGGGACAGCACGAACCGGTCGCGGCCGACCCACGAGGGGTCGGTCGGGTCGTGGCGCAGGAAACGCTGGAAGATCAGGTACGCCGCGGGGGCCAGCGACATGGCCGTCCCGGGGTGTCCGTTGCCGACCTTCTGGACGGCGTCCATGGCCAGGACCCGCGCTGTGTCAACCGTGCGCTCATCCAGTTCGGACCACTCGAATGCGTTCGTCGGCGTCGTGCTCACCCTGTCTCAGGGCTCCTTCCGTTGTGAAGAGTGACCCCGTGAAAGGGGACCGGGTCGGCCACGGCGCTGTGGTCTCGACGCTGGGTGGTGCCGGTCACGGAGGGTAGATCCCGCTTCTGCGTGCGAGCCTACCGTCCGGCCCGGGGCTCACCCTCCGTGCTGGGACAACCAGGAAATCCGTATGGTGATTCCCACCAGGGCGGTCTGCCTGATTTTGTCCCAGACTCTCCTGTTTTACGGCACCCTGCCGCCCCGGTGGTCAGGACGGGTTGCGGCGGCGCGCCGGAACGGCTTCGTGGCTTCACCCAGTCGGTTCACCCGGGGGTGTGCCATCGGCCTCGCCGGGGGACCCCGGAGCCGGATGGGATATATGGAGCGTCTAAGGTGGCGTGGTACGCGCAGAGCGGACGATTTGGGACCCTTCGTTCCTGTGGACGCCTGCGAGGATTCATCTTCAGTTGGGGTGTTAGTGACCGCCGTCGAAACCCGTCCCGCCGGGGTCACCGGGGCGACTCCTGCGCACCGGCCCATCGGGGCCCGTGTCGGCGCCTTCGTCGCACTGACCAAGCCACGGATCATCGAACTGCTGCTGATGAGCACGGTGCCGGTGATGTTCCTCGCCCAACAGGGCGTCCCGAACATGCTGCTGGTGCTGAAGGTCGTGGTCGGCGGCTACCTCTCGGCGGGCGGCGCCAACGCCCTCAACATGTACATCGACCGCGACATCGACGCGGTGATGACCCGCACCGAGCGCCGGCCGATCGTCACCGGGATGGTGTCGCCGCGCGAGGCGCTGGTGTTCGGCATCGTCCTCGCGATCGTCTCGACCCTGCTGCTGGGCTTCGGCGTCAACTGGCTCTCCTCCGGACTGGCGCTCGGCGCGCTGCTGTTCTACGTGTTCGTCTACACGCTGGGGCTCAAGCGGCGCACCTCGCAGAACATCGTCTGGGGCGGCATCGCCGGCTGCATGCCGGTGCTGATCGGCTGGTCCTCCGTCACCAACTCGCTGTCCTGGGCGGCGGTCGCGCTGTTCCTGGTGGTGTTCTTCTGGACGCCGCCGCACACCTGGGTGCTCTCGATGAAGGTGCGCGAGGACTACGAGCGGGCCGGCGTGCCGATGCTGCCGGTGGTCAAGGGCAACGTCGCCGTCGGCAAGCAGGTCGTCGCCTACTCCTGGGTGATGGTGGCGACCTCGCTGGCGGTGTGGCCGCTGGGGCACATGAGCTGGCTGTACCCCGTCACCGCGGTGCTGCTCGGCGGGTTCTGGCTGCGCGAGGCGCACGCGCTGTACGGCCGGGCCAAGGCCGGGGTGGTGGGCGCGAAGCTGAAGGAGATGCGGCTGTTCCACTGGTCGATCACCTACCTGTCGCTGCTGTTCGTGGTGTGCGCGATCGACCCGTTCGTGAAGTAAGGCCTGTCCGACGTCGAAGAGCCCCGGTCCGGTGGACCGGGGCTCTTCGCGTTCTCACCGCGCCGGCAGCCCGGACGGGCCGACGTGGTCGTCCAGCCAGTCCCGGAGCGGCTGGGAGGCGCGCAGGAAGGCGGTGATCCGGGTGTGGGCGCCGCGGGTGCCGAGCCACTTCTCGGGCGCCCACTCCTGCCAGGCGACCAGGCCCTTGTGGCGCAGCAGCTCGATCCTCGGGTGGTCCTTGGGGAAGCCGCGCGGAGCGGTCTTGAGGGAGTCCCGGCCGTGCACCCGGGGGCCGTCCTGCTCCACCGCGGCAATCACCCGCTCCAGCTCGGCGCCGCTGACGTCCTCGGCGACGGCGGCACGGTAGCGGTCCAACTGGTCGGGGGCGAGCTGGTACATCCCGTTGCCGCAGGCCAGGCCGTCGGCGGAGAGCTGGACGTAGCCGCCGGTCTCCAGGTGGGCGCCGATGTGCGTCTTGTACGGAGACTTGTCGGCGCTGAACCGGACGTCGCGGTTGGGACGGAAGATCTTCCCGGGCCCGAACTCCGGCTCCAGCTCGGCGAGCAGCAGCTCCATCGGGGTCCGCACGTCGTCGTCGTACTGCTCCTTGTGGGCCTGCCAGAAGGTCTTGGAATTGTCGGCTTCGAGGTGCTCGTAGAAGTCGAGCGCCTCGGCCGGCCAGCCGGAGAAGGTCACGCCTCCAGTATGTGGCCCGGTGCACAGGGCGCTCCCGTCGCCAGCACGACTACCGGTGGGTAGCATGCGGGCATGAGCAGCGCAGAGACCGCCACCGCCGCCGCGCCGGACGCCCGTACCGAGCGCCGCGCCAAGCGCATCGCCAAGCACCTCAGCAGCTTCGCCCGCCAACACGGGGGCGGCGCCGACGCGGTCGTCGAGTACGTCGGCGCCGTGGCCACCCGGATCGTGGTGGTCGGCGCGGACGGCGCCTGGGGCGACCAGGTGGCCCCGAGCTACGCCGTCGGCCGCCGCGCCGCCGAACTGGCCGGGCTGACCCTGCACGACGACTTCGAGGGCGAGCTGGCCCTCAAGGTGAAGACCGGCCCGTACGAGTGGAAGCGCATGGCCGGCATCCAGCTCGGCGGCTGATCACTTCGGTGCCCACGGCAACGGCCCGGTTCCCCTTCGAGGGGGCCGGGCCGTTGCCGTCGTTGGCGGCCCGAGTTGATACGGCGATGGCGCGAGACTGCGTTGAGGAACTTCGATCGCTCGGGGTTTCGGCCCGGAAACAGAGGACGGTGTGACGGTGACGGTGGCGGTTCGGCTGTTGGACGGCGAGCAGGCGGTCGAGCTGGAGGGCCGGTTGAAGGAGGTGTTCTCGGAGGCGTTCGCGGAAGCCCCCTACGGCGAGGGGCCGACCGATGTGGGGCGGGCGTTTCGCCGGTTCCGCTCGCAGGCGCGTCGGCGGGGGTTCCGGGCGGCCATCGCCTTCGACGGCGACACCGTTGTCGGGATGGCGTACGGCTACCCGCTGTCGGCGAACACCGGATGGTGGGACACCCTGATCGATCCCGTGCCCGAGGACCTCAGGCATGAGGACGGGCAGCGCACGTTCGGTCTCTTCGAGCTGGCGGTTCGGCCCCGGTGGCGCCGCCAGGGCGTCGCCGCCCGTATGCATCGCGCCCTCATCGAGGGCATCGACAGCGCCCGGGTGATGCTGAACACCCGGCCGGAGGCGACTGCCGCCCAGGCGTCCTACCGAGCGTGGGGCTACAGGCGCGTCGGTTCGGCGATCCCGTGGGACGGTGCGGCTCGGCACGACGTGATGGTCCTCGATCCGATCCACCCGGTGGTGCGAGCGTGACGCCACTCCACTCGGTGTCCGTCGCGGGGGTGGTGGTGCGGGAGGACGGGCGGGTGCTGACGATTCGGCGGGCCGACAACGGGGCTTGGGAGCCGCCGGGGGGCGTGCTGGAGCTGGGCGAGGGCATCGAAGACGGCGTGCGCCGGGAGGTCTACGAGGAGACCGGGATCCACGCCGGCGTGGAGCGGCTGACCGGTGTCTACAAGAACCTGCGCCGAGGGGTTGTCGCGCTGGTCTTCCGGTGTCGGCCCGAGGGCGGACAAGTGCGGCTCTCGGATGAGTCGGTCGAGGTCGACTGGATCACGGCGGACGAGGTCTCCGCGCGCATGGCGGAGGTCTATGCCGTGCGGGTGTTGGACGCGCTTCGGGGGGACACGTCGCCGAGTGTCCGGAGCCATGACGGGCGGCGGTTGTTGTGACACGTCGAAGGCCCCCATCCGAGGATGGGGGCCTTCGCCGATGCTCAGACGGTGGCAACCTGTGGGGTCTGTGCGGGCAGCTGGTCGGGGGCCGCTTCTACCTCGCGTACGCGCAGGGCGAGGGGGATGCGGAGGGCGGCGATCCATGTGAGGGTGGCGCCGAGCATGTGGAGGCCGACCATCAGCTCGGGGGCGTCGGTGAAGTACTGGATGAAGCCGAGGACGCCCTGGAGGAGCAGGACCGCCAGCAGTTCCCTGGTGCGGGCCTTCGCCGCCGGCGGGGCCTTGATGGCGGCGAAGACGAAGATCATCGCGATGGTCAGGCCGACCGACACGAACGCGAGGTCGGCGTGGAACTGGGCCAGCCTGTCGTAGTCGATCGGGATCCGGGGGACGATCTTGTTGTCCTTCGGCGTGCCCGGGTGGTGGCCGGCGCCGGTGACCAGGGTGCCGGCTGCGACCAGCAGGCCGACGGCCAGGACCAGCACGTAGGAGAGCTGGTGGATCGGGCGGGCCACGGCGAGCTTCGGGGCTCCGTCGCCCTCCTTCGACCGCTCCCACATCAGCAGCGCGACCCACACCAGCGCCATCGCGGCGATCATGTGCAGCGCGACGGTGTACGGGTTCAGGCCGGTCAGTACGGTGATGCCGCCGAGCACAGCGTTGCTCATCACCAGCCAGAACTGCGCCCAGCCGAGCTTGGTCATGCTGTGCCGCCAGGGGCGGTGGCAGCGGGCGGCCAGGATGGCCCAGCCGACGGCGGCGCTCAGTACGTAGGTGAGCATCCGGTTGGTGAACTCGACGACGCCGTGGAAGCCCATCTCGGCGGTCGGGGTCAGGCTGTCGGCGGTGCAGCGGGGCCACGTCGTACAGCCGAGGCCGGAGGCGGTGAGGCGGACGGCGCCGCCGGTGACGACGATCACCACGCTCATCACCAGCGCGGCGAACGCGGCGCGCCGGACCATCACGGCGGACGGCTGCCAGCGGTCGGCGAGCAGGGAGAAGGGATTAGGCACGGGGTCAATCGTAGGCGGCCTTACAGGGGATCTTGGGGCGGGGCGCGAGCGTGACCCGGGCGCGGGGGTTACCCGGGGTCGGGTGGGTGCAAACCGGACTCTTCGGTCAAGGCGGTCATTGGTCTTGACCAATCACCTGTGAGGCCGAAAGAGTGCGGATTGGTCCATACCTTTTTTCGGACCTCTCCCACTCCTCCCGCACAAGCGGAGACCTGCACATGCGCATACCCACGTCCGCCGCCGCGCTCGCAGTCGGCGGCTCGCTCGCACTGGCCGGCCTGATCGCCCCCGCCGCCGCCCACGCCGCCGACCCCGGCCAGGAGTGCCGCAGCCTCGGGGTCGCCAACCTCTACGGCGAGTTCATCGAGGGCGACGACACCCACACCCCCGACGCCGAGGGCGCCGTCGCGGTGGGCGGCAACGCCGACTTCACCGGCGGCTTCTCGGTCGGCCAGGAGCTGACCCCCGCCGAGGTCGACGCCCTGCCCGGCAAGAACGCGCTGGTGGTCGCCGGCCGCATCACCGGCCACAACACCCAGGTGATGAAGGGCAGCGGCGTCTACGGCTCCAAGGCCGACGGCGCCGTCGTCCAGGCCCACCAGGGCGCCATCGCCCAGGGCGCCTCCCCGATCGACTTCAAGGCCGAGTTCGCCAAGCTGCGCGCCGCCTCCACCGCGCTGGCCGCCGCGCCGCAGACCGCCGGCGCCACCGTCCAGGCCAAGGGCGCCGAGCTCACGTTCACCGGCGGCGACGCGAAGTACAACAGCTTCACCGTCGACGCCGCGAAGCTCCAGGGCGCCAAGGACGTCTTCCTCAAGGTGCCGGCCGGCTCGGTGACCGTCATCAACGTGACCGGCGGCTCGTACGACATGGCGGCCGCCGGGACCACCGGCTTCCACCTGTGGGACGAGGCCAAGGCGTCCTTCGTCCTGGACGACAAGCTGCAGAGCGCGGCCGGCGGGGCGATCCGCGCCAAGCTGCTGTGGAACTTCCCCACCGCGGCCAAGGTGGTCAAGAGCAGCAAGGCCGCCTGGGCCGGCACCGTGCTGGCGCCCAACGCCGCCTTCGACCTCGGCAGCGGCGGCCCGGTCAACGGTTCGGTCATCGCGGCCTCGCTGACCGGCAAGGGCGGCGCGGAGACGCACCACTACCCGTTCGCCGGCTGCCTGCCCGGTGTCGTCGTCCCGACGCCGTCCACCACGCCCACCACGCCCACCACGCCCACCGTGCCGCCGGTGGTGCCGAGCGGGACGCCGTCGGCCTCCACCACGCCCGGGACACCCGGCACGTCGGCCACCCCCGGGACCTCGGCGAGCCCCTCGGCCACGCCCTCCGCCCCGGTGAGCGGCAAGCCGAGCGCGGGTGCCTCGGCCAGCCCGTCGGCCACCGCCTCGGCGGGTGTGCCGGCCGCCTCGGCCTCGGCCTCGGCGAGCCCGTCCGCCCAGGCGAACGCGGGCGGCAACCTCGCGCACACCGGCTCCGGGCCCGTCGTGCCGCTGGCGATCGCCGGCGCGGTGGTGCTCGCGGCCGGTGGCGCGATCGTGGTCGTCACCCGGCGTCGGGCGGCCAAGAAGGCCTGATGGTTTCGCCGGTCGACCGGTGCTGCGCCCTCGGTGATTGAACCTGATCACCGGGGGCGCACGTATTTCAGTCAGGTGACGAAGTTCATTCAAGTTTGCCGAATCCGCGTTCCGCGAGGTGGCAGCTGTGATGGGCTGGTCATACACATCAGACGACGGACCAACAGACGAAATTCGGTCGTACGGCGGGGTGTGGAGAGGTGCGGGAGTGCCGGTAGAGTCCCCCGGACAGTCGTAGCGGGCCACCGCGAAACCTTCAACACGCCTGCTGCGCAAGACCGTTCTGAGGGGAACAGCGTAAATGGCGCGACAGCAGCGGCACATGCGGATCGGCGCGGCGGCACTCGCCGGGACGGCGGCGGCCGGAATTCTCCTGCCTCTGGCGCTGGCAACCAACGCCTCGGCGCACGTGCCGAGTTGGTCGGTGACCTGCGACAAGATCGTGATCGATCTGATCAACTACAGCCCCAAGCCCGACGTGAAGAACACCGTCAGCCTCACCATCGACGGCGAGAAGGTCCTGGACGCCAAGGCCTTCCCCGCGGAGTTCCACGGCACCTTCCCGGTGAAGGACCACACAGCCCCCGTCAAGGCGAACCTCGTGGTGAACACGACGGAGACCCCCAACGAAAAGGGCTGGAACATCAACGAGACCAAGACGATCGAGCCGTGCCACACGCCGACTCCGACGCCGACTCCCACCCCCACGCCCACCAAGACCCCGACCCCGACACCCACCCCGACGCCGTCGCAGACCACGACTCCGACGCCGACTCCCACGCCGACGCCCACCAAGACCCCGACCCCGTCGGCCTCGCCCACCGCGAGCAAGACCGCGACCCCGACCCCGACTGTGACCCCGGTCCCGACGCCCACCACCAGTGGCCCGGCGCTCGCCCAGACCGGTAGCAACGACGCCACCCCGATGATCGCGGCGGCCGGCGGCGGCGTGCTGCTGGTCGGTGGCGCGCTCGTCCTGCTGGCCCGCAAGCGTCGCGGCAGCCAGAGCTGACGTTCCGTCGGTGACGTGAGACCGCCCCCCGGCCGAAGCGGCCGGGGGGCGGTTCCCGTGTGGGGCGGCCTCACATGCGGTGCGGCCTCATGCACGGAGCGGTTCACGTGCGGAGCGGTTCACGTGCGGGGCCGAGGGTTACTCCCAGCGGAAGAAGCGGGCCGCGGCGGCCAGCCCGAGGACGGCCCAGCCGGCCAGGATGCCGAGGTCGGACCAGGGCACCCCGGCGCCGTGCTGGAGGACCGACCGCAGGCCGTCCGAGAGCGCGGAGATCGGCAGCAGCTCCAGCACCGACTGCACGGCCGAGGGGAACTTGCTCAGCGGCACGATCACCCCGCCGGCCAGCAGCAGCAGGATGAACACCAGGTTGGCGGCGGCCAGTGTGGCCTCCGCCTTGAGCGTGCCGGCCATCAGCAGGCCGAGGCCGGAGAAGGCCGCGGTGCCGAGCACCAGCAGCGCGACGACCGTCAGCGGGTTGCCCTGCGGGGACCAGCCGAGCGCCAGCGCGATCACCGACAGCAGCGCGACCTGCAGCGCCTCGGTGACCAGGACGCAGCCGGTCTTGGCGGTCAGCAGCGCCCAGCGCGGGAGCGGGCTGGCGCCGAGCCGCTTCAGCACGCCGTAGCGGCGCTCGAAGCCGGTGGCGATGGCCTGCCCGGTGAAGGCGGTGGACATCACGGCCAGCGCGAGCAGGCCGGGGGCCAGGAAGTCGACCCGTTTGCCGGGGCCGTCCACCGCGACGATGTCCACGGCCGAGAACAGCACCAGCAGCACGGTCGGGATGACCACGGTGAGCAGCAGCTGTTCGCCGTTGCGCAGCAGCATCCTGGTCTCGAAGGCGGTCTGGGCGAGCAGCATCCGGCCGACCGGGGCCGCGCCGGGCTTGGGGGAGTAGTCGGTGGTGGTACTCACGAGCGCAGGTCCCGTCCGGTCAGGTCGAGGAAGACGTCTTCGAGGCTGCGGCGCTGGACGGACAGCCGCTCGGGCAGGACGCCGGAGGCTGCGCACCAGCCGGTGACGGTGGCCACCAGCTGCGGGTCGACGGGCGCCTCGACGCGGTAGCTGCCGGGGGTGGTCTCGGTGGCGGTGGCGCCCTCGGGCAGTTCCTTGAGCAGTGGGCCGAGGTCGAGTCCGGGCGGGCCGTCGAAGCGCAGGGCGTTCTCGGCGCCGCCGCGGCACAGCTCTTCGGGGCTGCCGGTGGCGATCACCCGGCCGCGGTCGATGACGGCGACCTGGTCGGCGAGCTGTTCGGCCTCGTCCATGTGGTGGGTGGTGACGACCACGGTGACGCCGTCCCGGCGCAGGTCGCGGACCAGCTCCCAGGTGGCGCGCCGGGCCTGCGGGTCGAGGCCGGCGGTGGGCTCGTCCAGGAAGACCAGTTCGGGGCGGCCGACCACGGCCATGGCCAGGGCGAGCCGCTGCTGCTGGCCGCCGGACAGGCGCCGGTAGGCGGTGCGGCCGCAGGAGCCGAGGCCGAGCCGCTCGACCAGTGCGTCGACGTCCAGCGGGTGGGCGTGCAGCGCGGCGGTGTGGCGCAGCATCTCGACGGCGCGCGCGCCCGCGTACACGCCGCCCGATTGGAGCATGACGCCGATCCGGGGGCGCAGCGCGGCGTTCTGGGCGACCGGGTCGAGGCCGAGGACGCGGACGGTGCCGGCGTCGGGGCGGCGGTAGCCCTCGCAGGTCTCGATGGTGGTGGTCTTGCCGGCGCCGTTGGGGCCGAGGACGGCGGTGATCGCGCCGCGTGCGATGGTGAGGTCGAGGCCGTCCACCGCGGGCTTGTCGCCGTAGTGCTTGACCAGCCCGGCGATCTTCACCGCGGGTTCGGAGTGCATACCGGCGAGTGTAAGAGGCCCCGACGCCGGGCCCGGACGGCGCCCTCGATGATCGTTTTCGCAGGTCAGGTAAGGCTTACCTGCGTGACAGATGACACGAGTGAGGCCTGCATCACGGCTTGTCCTGTCGGAAGTAATTACGCAACACTGGTGTTGTGAAAAACATGCGCGAGCACGCCACGCCCCAGGAGGCCGAGTCGGCCCCCGGGTGCGACGTGCCCGTGACGGCGGCCGAGGTGCTGCTGGAGGGCCACCGCGCCACCCGGGACCGGGTCGCCCGGTCGATCCTCGACCACGGCCCCTCCTCCGCCGCCGACCTGGCGAGCCGGCTCGGCCTCACCGCCGCCGCCGTCCGCCGCCACCTGGACGGGCTGGCCGCCGCCGGCCTGGTCGAGTCCCGCGAGCAGCGGGTCTACGGCAGCCGTGGCCGGGGCCGCCCGGCCAAGGTCTTCGCTCTCACCGACGGCGGCCGGGACGCCTTCTACCAGGCGTACGACCAGCTCGCCGCCGACGCGCTGCGCTGGATCTCCGACTCGGTCGGCGGCGGCAAGGCCGGCGAGGAGGCGGTCGCCGCCTTCGCCCGGGCCCGGTTCGGCAAGCAGGGCGAGAAGTACCTGGAGCTCCTGCGGCTGGCCGAGGCGGGGGAGCGCACCGAGGCGCTCGCCCAGGCGCTGAGCGCGGACGGGTACGCTGCCACGGTGCGGCGGGTCCCGCCGGCCGTGGCGAAGGCCCCGGCGGGCGCCCAGCTCTGCCAGCACCACTGCCCGGTCGCGCACATCGCCGAGCAGTTCCCGCAGCTCTGCGAGGCGGAGACCGAGGTCTTCTCGCAGCTGCTGGGCACCCATGTGCAACGGCTGGCCACCATCGCCCACGGCGACGGGGTCTGCACCACCTATGTGCCGGCACCCGGTGCCGCATCGTCGCCTGCCCGGCGTTCCGCGGGCCGCGGCTCCGATGCAGTGCCGACTGCCGGTACGTCCACCGAAGATTCAGCGTCCGCGCGTTAGGAAGCTCGCATGACTGACACCGTTTCGCACCCCGAGCTCGAGGGCCTGGGCACCTACGAGTACGGCTGGGCCGACCCGGACACCGCCGGTGCCGCGGCCAAGCGCGGGCTCAGCGAGGAGGTCGTCCGCGACATCTCCGCGAAGAAGAACGAGTCCGAGTGGATGCTGAACCTGCGTCTCAAGGGCCTGAAGCTGTTCGGCAAGAAGCCCATGCCGACCTGGGGCTCCGACCTCTCCGGCATCGACTTCGACAACATCAAGTACTTCGTCCGCTCCACCGAGAAGCAGGCCGAGTCCTGGGAGGACCTGCCCGCGGACATCAAGGCCACCTACGACAGGCTGGGCATCCCGGAGGCCGAGAAGCAGCGCCTGGTCGCCGGTGTCGCCGCCCAGTACGAGTCCGAGGTCGTCTACCACCAGATCCGTGAGGACCTGGAGGAGCAGGGCGTCCTGTTCCTGGACACCGACACCGCGCTGCGCGAGCACCCGGAGGTCTTCAAGGAGTACTTCGGCACCGTCATCCCGGCCGGCGACAACAAGTTCGCCGCGCTGAACACGGCGGTGTGGTCCGGCGGCTCGTTCATCTACGTGCCCAAGGGCGTCCACGTCGACATCCCGCTCCAGGCCTACTTCCGGATCAACACCGAGAACATGGGCCAGTTCGAGCGGACGCTGATCATCGTCGACGAGGACGCGTACGTCCACTACGTCGAGGGCTGCACCGCGCCGATCTACTCCTCCGACTCGCTGCACTCCGCGGTCGTGGAGATCATCGTCAAGAAGGGCGGCCGCTGCCGCTACACGACCATCCAGAACTGGTCGAACAACGTCTACAACCTGGTCACCAAGCGCGCCGTGGCGTACGAGGGCGCGACCATGGAGTGGGTCGACGGCAACATCGGCTCCAAGGTCACCATGAAGTACCCGGCCGTCTACCTGATGGGCGAGCACGCCAAGGGCGAGACCCTGTCGATCGCCTTCGCGGGCGAGGGCCAGCACCAGGACGCCGGCGCCAAGATGGTGCACATGGCGCCGAACACCTCCTCCAACATCGTCTCCAAGTCGGTGGCGCGCGGCGGCGGCCGGACCTCCTACCGCGGTCTGATCGAGATCGGCGAGGGTTCCAAGGGCGCCAAGTCCAACGTGCTGTGCGACGCGCTGCTGGTGGACACCATCTCCCGCTCGGACACCTACCCGTACGTGGACGTCCGCGAGGACGACGTGTCCATGGGCCACGAGGCGACGGTCTCCAAGGTCAGCGAGGACCAGCTGTTCTACCTGATGAGCCGGGGCATGACCGAGTTCGAGGCGATGGCGATGATCGTCCGCGGCTTCGTCGAGCCGATCGCGCGCGAGCTGCCGATGGAGTACGCGCTGGAGCTCAACCGGCTGATCGAGCTGCAGATGGAGGGCGCGGTCGGCTGACGTCCAGCCGCTGACCGCCCACCGACTTTTCGAGCTTTTCGAGGAAGAGAGCACTACGACAGCCATGGCTGACGTCAACACCACCACCGGCTCCACCACCGCCGGGTCGATCGAGGTCGGCACCGCCGGCGCCGGCGCCCAGCTCGCCGGCCCCGGCACCGGCCGCGCCACCGTCCAGCAGCCGATCGACGCCCGGGTCGCCGTCAAGCCCTCGTTCGAGGTCGGCGACTTCCCGGTGCCCACCGGCCGCGAGGAGGACTGGCGGTTCACCCCGATGCACCGCCTGGGCGGCCTGCACGACGGCACCGCCGCCGAGGCGGCCAAGGGCGAGGACAAGGTCGAGCTGAGCCTGCCGGACGGCGTCACCGCCGAGACCGTCGGCCGCGACGACGCCCGCCTGGGCAAGGCCGGCAAGCCCGTCGACCGGGTCGCCGCGCAGGCGTTCAGCGCCTTCGAGCAGGCGCTCGTCGTCACCGTCCCCCAGGACGCGGTGCTCACCGAGCCGGTCAAGATCGACGTGCACGGCGAGGGCGGCACCCGCTTCGCCCACGTGGTGGTCGACGTCAAGCCGTTCGCCGAGGCCGTCGTGGTGATCAACCACACCGGTACCGGCACCCGGGCCGCCAACGTCGAGCTGCTCGTCGGCGACGGCGCCAAGCTCACCTTCGTCTCCGTCCAGGACTGGGACCGCAACGCCGTCCACGTCGCCCAGCAGACCGCGCTGGTCGGCCGGGACGCCTCGCTGAAGTCCGTGGTCGTCACCTTCGGCGGCGACGTCGTCCGGATCCACCCGCGGGTCAACTACGCCGCGCCCGGCGGCGAGGCCGAGCTGTTCGGCCTCTACTTCGCCGACGCCGGCCAGCACCTGGAGCACCGTCTGGTCATCGACCACGACACCCCGCACTGCCGCTCCAACGTGGTCTACAAGGGCGCGCTGCAGGGCCAGGACGCCCACGCCGTCTGGGTCGGCGACGTGCTGATCCGCGCCGCCGCCGAGGGCACCGACACCTACGAACTCAACCGCAACCTGGTGCTCACCGACGGCGCCCGGGTCGACTCGATCCCCAACCTGGAGATCGAGACCGGCGAGATCGTCGGCGCCGGCCACGCCTCCGCGACCGGCCGCTTCGACGACGAGCAGCTGTTCTACCTGCGGTCCCGTGGCATCCCGGCCGACGAGGCCCGCCGCCTGGTGGTCCGCGGCTTCTTCGCCGAACTCGTCCAGCAGATCGGCGTCGCCGAGATCCAGGACCAGCTGATGGAGAAGATCGAGGCCGAGCTGGAAGCGGCGGTCTGATCCAGATGACCTTCCTCCGTGCCTGCGCGCTGAGCGACCTCCAGGAGGACGTGCCCAAGCGCGTGGACCTCAACGGCGTGCCGGTCTCCGTCGTCCGCACCGACGAGGGGGTGTTCGCGATCAACGACACCTGCTCGCACGCGAACGTCTCGCTCTCCGAGGGCGAGGTCGAGGACTGCATGATCGAGTGCTGGCTGCACGGCTCCAGCTTCGACCTGCGCACCGGCAAGCCCTCCGGCCTGCCCGCCACCAAGCCGGTCGCTGTCTACCCCGTAAAGATCGAAGGGGACGATGTGCTCGTCTCCGTCAACCAGGAGTCCTGAGTACCCATGGCAACGCTTGAAATCCGCGACCTGCACGTCTCCGTCGAGGCCGAGAACGGCCCGCGCGAGATCCTCAAGGGCGTCGACCTGACCGTGAAGCAGGGCGAGACCCACGCGATCATGGGTCCGAACGGCTCCGGCAAGTCCACCCTGGCCTACTCGCTCGCCGGCCACCCCAAGTACACCGTCACCGGCGGCTCGGTGCTGCTGGACGGCGAGGACGTCCTGGAGATGTCCGTCGACGAGCGCGCCAAGGCCGGCGTCTTCCTGGCCATGCAGTACCCGGTCGAGGTCCCGGGCGTCTCGGTGAGCAACTTCCTGCGCACCGCCGCCACCGCCGTCCGCGGCGAGGCCCCCAAGCTGCGTCTGTGGGTGAAGGAGGTCAAGGAGGCGATGGCCGCCCTCCAGATGGACCCGGCCTTCGCCGAGCGCAACGTCAACGAGGGTTTCTCCGGCGGCGAGAAGAAGCGCCACGAGATCCTCCAGCTGGAGCTCCTCAAGCCGAAGATCGCGATCCTCGACGAGACCGACTCCGGCCTGGACGTCGACGCGCTGCGGATCGTCTCCGAGGGCATCAACCGGGTCCGCTCGACCGGCGAGGTCGGCACCCTGCTGGTGACCCACTACACCCGCATCCTGCGGTACATCAAGCCCGACTACGTCCACGTCTTCGCGGGCGGCCGCATCGTCGAGTCCGGCGGTGCCGAGCTGGCCGACAAGCTGGAGAACGAGGGCTACGAGGCGTATGTGAAGGGGGGCGCGTCCGCGTGACGCATCCGTTCACGGGTCTGCTCGACACCGACGCGATCCGCAAGGACTTCCCCATCCTGCAGCGCGTGCTGCACGAGGAGAAGCCGCTCGTCTACCTGGACAACGCGGCCACCTCGCAGAAGCCGCGCCAGGTGCTGGAAGCCCTGACCGCCTACTACGAGCGGCACAACGCCAACGTCCACCGCGGCGTGCACGTGCTCGCCGAAGAGGCCACGGCGCTCTACGAGGGCGCGCGGGACAAGGTCGCGGCCTTCGTCAACGCGCCCAGCCGCAACGAGGTGATCTTCACCAAGAACGCCTCCGAGTCGCTCAACCTCGTTGCCAACATGCTCGGTTGGGCCGACGAGCCGTACCGGGTGGACGCCGACTCCGAGATCGTCATCACGGAGATGGAGCACCACTCCAACATCGTTCCGTGGCAGCTGCTGTCGCAGCGCACCGGCGCGAAGCTGAAGTGGTTCGGGCTCACCGACGAGGGCCGGCTCGACCTCTCCGACATCGACGAGCTGATCACCGAGAAGACCAAGGTGGTCTCCTTCACCCTGGTCTCCAACCTGCTCGGCACCGTCAACCCGGTCGAGACGATCGTCCGCAAGGCCCAGTCGGTCGGCGCGCTGGTCGTCATCGATGCCTCGCAGGCCGCCCCGCACATGGTGCTGGACGTCCAGGCGCTGGAAGCCGACTTCGTCGCCTTCACCGGTCACAAGATGCTCGCCCCGACCGGCATCGGCGTGCTCTGGGGCCGCCAGGAGCTGCTGGAGGACCTCCCGCCGTTCCTCGGCGGCGGCGAGATGATCGAGACCGTCACCATGGGCTCGTCCACCTACGCCCCGGCGCCGCACAAGTTCGAGGCCGGCACCCCGCCGATCGCCCAGGCGGTCGGGCTCGGTGCGGCCATCGACTACCTGTCGGACATCGGCATGGAGAAGATCGCCGCGCACGAGCACGCGATCACCGCGTACGCGGTCGAGCGCCTGCTGGAGGTCCCGGACCTGCGGATCATCGGCCCGCGCACGGCCGTCGACCGCGGCGCCGCGATCTCCTTCACCCTCGGCGACATCCACCCGCACGACGTGGGCCAGGTGCTGGACGAGCAGGGCATCGCCGTGCGCGTCGGCCACCACTGCGCGCGGCCGGTCTGCCTGCGGTACGGAATTCCGGCGACCACGCGGGCGTCGTTCTACCTGTACTCGACGCCGGGCGAGGTCGACGCGCTGATCGACGGCCTGCACCACGTCCGGAACTTCTTCGGCTGACGGGACTGGGCAGGACATGAAGCTCGACTCGATGTACCAGGACATCATCCTGGACCACTACCGCAACCCCCACGGCAAGGGGCTGCGGGACGGCGACGCCGAGGTGCACCACGTCAACCCGACCTGCGGTGACGAGATCACCCTGCGGGTGCGGCTCGACGGCTCGACCGTCGCCGACGTCTCGTACGAGTCCCAGGGCTGCTCGATCAGCCAGGCCAGCGCCTCGGTGCTGAACGACCTGGTCGTGGGCAAGACCGTCGGCGAGGCGCAGACCGTCCAGGAGGCCTTCCTGGAGCTGATGCAGAGCAAGGGCCAGGGCGAGGGCGACGAGGAGGTGCTGGAGGACGCGGTCGCGTTCGCCGGCGTCTCCAAGTACCCCGCCCGGGTCAAGTGCGCCCTGCTCAGCTGGATGGCCTGGAAGGACGCCACCGCCCAGGCGCTCGCCCAGCACCCCGCCGTGAACGACTGACCCGCAGAGGAGGACAGAACAATGAGTGACGAAACCCCCTCCGCTGCGGAGGAGCAGCCGAACGGCGTCGTCATCGTCGGCACCACCGCCGGCACCGTGTCCGTGGAGGACCTGACCGAGGCCCTGATGGACGTCGTCGACCCCGAACTGGGCATCGACGTCGTCAACCTGGGCCTGATCTACGGCATCCACATCGACGAGTCCGACGTGGCCACCATCGACATGACGCTCACCTCGGCGGCCTGCCCGCTGACCGACGTCATCGAGGACCAGGCCAAGACCGCCACCGACGGCCTGGTCCAGGACCTGCGCATCAACTGGGTCTGGATGCCGCCGTGGGGCCCCGACAAGATCACCGACGACGGCCGCGACCAGCTCCGCGCCCTGGGCTTCAACGTCTGACGGACGGCCCTTTCGTCAACTCGCTGCCGCGCGACTCCTTCCTTCCGGGGGATTCGTGCGGCAGTGGTGTATCTGCGCCTCAGTGGGTGATGGCCTCGCTGTGACCGGAACCGGGGAAGGGTGTTCCGGCCGAGAGGAGGACGCCGCGCTCGACGGCCCCGCGTAGGACGGTGGCGATCTCCTGGGGCAGGAGGCTGATCGCGTCGAGCGCCTCGGTGGTGAGGGGGACCTCCTCCAGGAGGTACTCGCCTCGGCCTTCCTGGGTGAACTCGGGGCCGGTGCGGTCCTCGAAGCTCCACTTCTCGATGGTGGCGAGGTAGAAGACCTGGCGTTCGTCGTCGGTCTCGATGGTGTGGAGGAGGCTGACGATCTGGGCCTCGCCGGCGATCTCCTCGCGGACCTCGCGCAGCAGGGCCTCCTCGGGGCTGGCGTCGGTCGGTTCGATCTTGCCGCCGACGATCACCCAGTACGGGTCGATGCCGGGGCGGATGCGCTTGATCAGCAGCATGGTGTCGTTCGGGGTGAGGAGGACGGCGCGGACGCGGTGCTGCATGGTGCTCTGCTTCCTGTTCGATGGGACGGGCCGGTCAGTGGAGGAGCCAGCCGCCGTCGACGTGCAACGACTGGCCGGTGATGAAGGACGCGCTGGGGCCGGCGAGGAAGGCGACCGCGGCGGCGACGTCCTCGGGGCGGCCCCGGCGCTGGACGCACTGGCGGCGGATCTGGTCCTCGGGTCGGGCGCGGTGGTGGGCGGGCAGGTCGTTCTCCGCCTCGACCTGGATGGCCCCGGGTACGACAGTGTTCACGCAGATGCCAGCCGGTCCAAGTTCCCTGGCCAGCGACCTGGTGAGGCCGAGGAGTCCGGCCTTGGCGGTACTGTAGGCGGTGAGTCCGGGGCGGCCGGCACGCGCGTTGACGCTGCCGATGTTGATGACCCGGCCCCATCGGCGCTCGGCCATGCCCGGCGTGATGGCACGGCAAGTGCGGTAGTGGATAGTCAGGTTGGACTCGATGGCGCGCGCCCACTCATCCTCACCGAGTTCGTCCCACGGGATGCGGGGGTAGGCGCCCGCGTTGTTGACGAGGATGTCGATCGGGCCGAGTTCGGACTCGACCTGACTGGCCAGGGCGGCAACGGCGTTGGGGTCGGTGAGGTCGGCACTGACCTCGATGCCGTGCAGGCCCTCGCGCCGCACGTCGGCGAGCACGGTGCGGGCCCGGCGGATCTGCGCGAGGTGGTTGACGGCGACGGAGGCACCGGCGGCGGCGAGCGCTCGGCTGGTTGCAGCGCCGATCCCGGTGGCTCCGCCGGTGACCAGGGCCACCCGGCCCTGGAGCGGCAGGGCGGCGATGGGCAGTTCAAGCGGCGTGGGTGTGGTCATGGTCGGTCCGATCGTCGGGGCCGGTGGCCGGCGCGGGATGGGTGCAGGTGAAGGTCTCGCAGACGGTCTCGGGGTTCTGGGTCTCGGTGAGCTTGGCCAGGAGCAGGAGGAGGTCGTGGCCGGTGAAGCGGCCGGGCGGGATGACGCCGAGGATTCGCAGGGTGAGGAAGTGGCGGATCTGGGCGAGGAAGCGGTCCGGGGCCAGTCCGGCGGCGGGCGCGAGGTCGGCGCGAACGCGCTTCAGCAGGCGGTCGATTGCGGCCTGACGCCCGACTCCGACCGCCCAGGTGTAGCGGACTTCCAGGCGGCGGTGCCGCTCGTCGTGGTCGACGTGTTCGAGGTGCGGGGTGGTGACCGGCGGCAGGTGCAGCGGGAGGGTGCGGGCGTACACCTCGGGCTGGTAGGTCGGTACGAGCCAGCCGCCCATGCCGAGCAAGTACCAGAGGAGGATGGCGATTTCCCCGGCGAGCGTGTTACGGCCGGCGTACTGGAAGTCGAGCCAGCACAGCGGGTCGGCGATGTTCGGCTCGGTCGGGTCGCCCTGGGTGAGCGCGGTGACCCAGGTACGGGCGGAGCAGAGCGTTTCGCGGGCTTCCCAGACGATGGCGGGCAGGTCGAGCCGCATCGGGACGCCGTTGACGACGAAGATGTGGCCGGTGAGGGCGTGTACGGGCAGCGGCTGGCCGGTGCGCGAGGCGGGGACGGCGAGGCGGCCGGACAGGTACCAGGTGTCAATCCGCCCGCCGGGGCGGATGCGGTCCAGGTAGAGGCCGGGCACGCAGTCCGAGAGCGGCGCGGCGCTTCCGCTGTCGGCGACGGCGGCGAGCAGGCTGTCGCAGACGGCGTCGATCAGCGTGGTGACCCGTGGCAGGGCGCTCGGGTGCCGGTCGGCGGTGGCGATGACGTCGCCGAGGAGCATGGTGCACCGGCCGGTGGCGAACACGTCCTCGTAGGCCACGACGTGCTTGCCGCCTGCCCGGCTGTGGCCCAGTAGTTGGGGCACCGGCAGGGTGCGGGCGGTGGCCTGCCAGCCCTGGACCTCGGCCTGCGCTGCGGCGGGGGCGAGGATCTTGCGGAAGGCCGGGACAGAAGTGGCGGGGCCGTTCATGCGCGGCTCGTCGGCAGGGCGATGGTGGCCAGCCAGTGGCCCAGGACGATGTTGGCCAGCTCCACCGCCTTCTCGCGGTCCTCGCGGGCCTGGCGGCGCAGGTCGGCGTCGGTGGCGGGCTCGCGGTCGAGGAAGATTCCGAGCGCGTCGTCGTCGGAGGCGCGTTCGGTGCCCTCGAAGCGGAGCATCACCTTGGCCAGCAGGGCGGTGATCTTGAACAGGGCGCGGAGGTCGGGGGCTCTCTTGAGGATCTGGCGGCGGATCTCGATGGCGGCCTGTACGCCGGCCTCGACGCTGACCGCCACGTCGCCGGCCGCGTCCGGGGCGGGGAGGGCCAGGCCGGGGCGGCACCACAGCGGCACGAGGGAGCCGGAGCCGATCAGCATGAGGACGTGCAGCAGGCGGGAGGTGACCGCCCCGGTGCGGCACTCGTCCTGGGTCAGCACGGTCAGGCCGAGCTTGACGCCACCGAGTTCGGCTTCGAGTTCGGCGATGGCCTGCCGGAGCCCGGGGAGGCTGTCCTGCTCGGCGACGACGAAGACGTCCAGGTCGGACCACCCGTGCTGGTACTTGCCACGCGCTCCGCTGCCGGTCACAGCGAGGAGGTCGATCACGGGCGGCACCTGGACGGTGGTGCGGTCGAGCAGCCCGGAGAGGTAGGACTCCACGTGAACAGGCAGGCCCAGCGTGTTCACCGGCGTGGTGGCCGGCCTGCGCAGCGGCCACCGGCGGGCCAGGGCGATCCCGTCGAGTCGGCGCTCCAGGTGCAGACGGCTGTGGTTGTTGTCGATGACCTCCTGCGCGAGAGAGGCGATCCCGGCCGCACCACGACGGGCCTTCACGGCGTCACGCTCGACCACGTCCTCGGGCCCGGCGGTGCCGCGTTCGGCGCGGACCTGCGGCGTCGCGTCGACGTACACCACGGTCAGTTGCTCGCCGAGCATCCGCCGCAGCTCGGCGGTCGCGTCCTGGTCGTGCAGGGACTCGACGGTGACGTGGCCGAGGAAGTGGTGGGCCGCGCAGTAGCGGTCGAGGCCGTCGACCAGCAGCTCGGCCCGCACCACGGCCGGGAGCTCGTACGGGTCAGCGATGCCGGCGCGCTGGGCGGCGTCCTCGATCAGGTAGCCGATCTTGAGGCGCGCGTACCCGTGCCTGACCCGCAGGTACTCGCCCGCCGTGCTCTTGCCGCTCTCCGACATGCCGCCGAGCGCGACCACCCGCACGCCGGGAAGGGCGCGGGACGGCACGAGCGGGGCGATCGGGTGCAGGCGCTGGCGGATCTCGTCCTGGACGGCCACGACCCGGCGCTCGCCGACCACGATGGTCTCCGCCCACCCGCCTTCGGCGACGAGCCGGTGCACCTGAAGGTGGAGGTGCCGCTGGTAGTCCGCGTAGGCCGGGGTGACGTGCCGCTCGTAGGAGAGGCTGCGGGAAGTGCCGATCACCGGGTCGTCGTCGTGCAGGAGCACGATGCCGTACTCGGCCGCCTCGGCGGCCCGCACGTCGGCGGCGTACGGATCGAGGAGCTTGCGCGCCCGGTCGGCGGCCTCGTCGGGGCTGAGACGCTCGCGCACCGCGACGGTGGCTGCCAGTGACGCCTCCAGCATCGGGATGCCCCGGTCCATCAGACGCACGGGCGCGGCGGCGGGCCTGCGGGAACGTTCCAGGTAGGAGCTGGCGAGGACGTCGGCGACCTCCTCGACCGGGCCGCACTCGAACCACCAGGCGCCCATTCCCAGGGCCTTGATGGCGCCCCAGCGCGGGTCGTAGTCGTCCAGCGGTCCAGTGGCATGTGCGGCGGGACCGAGACGGCGGGTCAGGATGCCGATCTGCTTGGTCTTGCCGACGTTGTCGGGACCGCTGACCGCGATCGTGACGGGTCGGGAAGGCGTGGGGTCGTGCTCAGGGGAGATGGACACGATTTCCTCCGGGTGGTGCACAACATCTGTGGGGCGGTGGGCGGCCCTCGGCCGGACGCCGCGAGGGCGCCCGGCCGAGGGCCGGATCGGGCTAGCGGCCCGGGTACGGCGGCTGCGGGATCGGCGGGGCCGGGGGCGGAGGCGGCGGGGGCGGGGGAGGCTGGGGGGCCTCCAAGATCGGGACGGCGGTTTGCGGCACGGCGAATCTCCCTTCGGCGTGACGGGTTTCCGACCTGGCGGGGTGCCGAGGCCGGCGAAGAGGGACGGCTACGACTGCGGGGGTTCACCCGGAGCCGCCTGGACCCGTCCCGGGCCGGTGTGCCGTCGATGCCGGGGAAGGAGTGCAGGGGGCAGGCAGCCGACGGACAGCACCACATCGGCGGGTGCTGGCCGTTGACCAGATATGCCTGCCGATCGGGGCGGCCGCGCCCTCGGCCTGCGATGTCGTGTTCGAGGGTGTCGTCAGGCGCCGGTGGAAGCGGCGAGGGTGGCGTGCACGAGCTTGCCACGCGGCCACGCGGTCACGCCCCACCGCTGGTGAGTGAGCTGATCGACCAAGGCGAGCCCTCGGCCGGATTCGGCGTCCGGTCCGGCGTCGATCAGGACTGGCAGGGATGCTGACCCGTCCGAGACCAGTAGCCGCACCGTGTCGCTGGTCGCACGCCGAATGCCGACCATCATGGACGTCTGGCAGCCGGTCTTCGCCGCGTTGCCCACCAGCTCGGACATGATCAGCTCGGCGTCGTCGATCAGGTGGGGCAGGTTCCACTCGGTGAGCTTGGCGCGGACCATCCGGCGGGCGGCGAGGGCCGATGCCGTGGTGTAAGGCAGCCGGAGGGTGGCGGGGCTCGGCGGAACGGGAGCGAGCGCGGGGCGCTGGTGATGGAACGTCAGCATGCGCTCAATGTCGCCGAGTTGTTGCCGTCAGTGAACGGATGGCGTGTATCACTTCCCGAAGTAGTACCGGCGCCGAGTGATACGTTTCGTATCACTCCTCAGTTGATGATCACGGATGTTCCGAGGATCGATGAGAGCTTGCGCAGCTTGGCCGTGGTCGCGCTGCCCGCGCTCGCCTTCTGTGCGATCACCCCGGGCAGCCCCTGATGGCGAGCCCAACCAGGGGCGGCCGAGCACACCTCGAGCAGGGTGTCCAGGGCGGTGTCGGACTGCCGGGTCTCGGCCTGTGCGAGCGCCACGTCCAGCATCATCCGGTTGCGCGCCGACGGGGTGAGCGAGCTCATGTCGGCGATCGACTCGAACAGGCAGAGCGCCCTCCCTGGCCGACTGGTCGAGACGGAGATGCCGATCGCCTGTGCGGCGACCGTCGCGGGCCCGAACGCCGTGCCGTTCACCATGACGTCCCGGCCCATCCGGGCCGCGACCGCACGCCCCTGTGACAGCAGATTGTCGGCTCCGTCCACGTCTCCTCGGCGGGCGGCGACGACGGCCGCGAAGGTCACGTGCCATCCGTAGGTGGCGAGCATTCCGAGATCTCGATCCCCGTACCTGGGCTCGATGGACTCGTACGACGTGCGGGCGGTCTCCTCCGCCTGGTCGAGCCGGGCATCCCGCAGGTAGATCCATGACCGACCGGACGCGACCATGGCCGAGCGGACGGTGTCCCCGGCGCGGTCGGCCTGGTGCTGTGCGTGCCCGATCCCGGCGTACGCGAGATCCCGGGCGCCGAACTGGTTCGCCACGTAGGCGGCTAGCCGGTAGGCGTCCGCGAGGACGCCCGCCGCCGTACTCCCCAGGTCGACCGGTGCGGCCTTCAGTGCAGCGGCGGCTTCGCGCAGGACTGGGGCGACGCGCACTCCGGCGCCCATGAAGTCGCCGGAGCGATAGGCCTTCCACGCGGCGGTGAGCCCGGCCGCGAGTTCGGCCGGGGACGGGGGCTGCACGTCGACGCCGACCCCGGCGGCGGTGTCGTGAACGGCACGGGACAACTCGCGCATCATCGCCCGGTCGGCGCCGTGCATCGCGCGGCGGGGGGCCTGTTGGCCGAGGACCACCGAGACGTCGGCGTGCAGCGCGGCCGAGATGCGCAGCAGCGTCTGGAGGCTGCCGCCGAGGTTGCGTTCCGCCTTGCGGATCGTCGCCACCGACAGGCCCGATGCCTCCGCAAGCTGTTCCTGCGTCATGTCCGGTCCGCGCAGAAGCTTGATGCGCTCGCCAGTGGTGTAGTCGGTCCACTGCGTCATCCTGGTCCCCTTCCGGGTACACGGCCGTACTCGGAAGGTACCCGCTCCCATGGGCGGGCGGACAAGCTTCGGCTCCGCCAGGCCTTCGTCAACCCGCTGCCGCGCAAGCCTCTCCTTCGGGGGAAAGGTTTGTGTGGCAGAGGTGTATCTGCCGGCGGGCGGCCAGGCTGGGGGCATGTCATCGGTCGTTGCTTCCGGGCAGTGGGTCTTGCCCGAATCGCCGTATGCGTTGTGGGCCCGTGGCGAGCTCGACGAGCACTTGCGGCTGCCTGAAGTCCTTCGCGTTGAGGTGATCGGCGGGGAGTTCGTGGTGGCGCCGGTGCCGAGCGTCGCCCATGCCGTGATCATCTCGGACATTCAAGAGGCGGTGTTCCGCGCCGAGTTTGCGAAGCCGTGTTGTCGATGGCGGGCGGTACAGACGGTCGGCCTCGATCTTGCGGAGATCGGGGACGGCTACATTCCGGACCTCGTCGTAGTGACCTCGGAGGTGGACTCGGCGGCCATGTCAGGGGAGGACCGCTATCTCCGCGCGGGCGAGGTCAGTCTGGTGGCCGAGGTCACCGCGCCTTTCAGCGCGTACAACGACCGTCGTGCCAAACGGCGGGGGTATGCGCGCGCCGGTGTGCCGTACTACCTATTGGTGGACCGCGACCCACGGCAGCCGGGTGTCACGCTGTTCGGTGAGCCGGACAGTAGTGCGGGCGGTTACCGGGTGCTCGGTCGGTGGGAGTTCGGTGCCTCTGTGGAGTGGCCCGAGGAGTTCGGGTTCGAACTCGACACCGCGAGATGGACTCCCTGGGCTGAGTAGCCCTGTACGAACGCCGCCCGGGACGAATGGTCGTCCCGGGCGGCGGTGTTCTTGGGGTGGTCAGGACTGCTTGGGTTTGCGGGCGACGGCGATGGCCAGGGCCGTGCAGAGGGCGGCGGCGACGGCGGCGAAGCCGCTGACGGCGGGGAGGAGGCCGTAGTGCTGGACCAGGGCGCCGACGGCGACGATGGGGAGGGAGCTGCCGAGGTAGACGATGATCCACAGGGAGCTCAGTTCGGAGCCCCGGCGTTCCGGGTTCATCGCGGCGACGGCGGTGGTGAAGAGGGAGCGGAAGGCCACACCCTGGCAGATGCCGCCGAGGACGCTGCCGATGAACAGCAGCGCCGGGGTCTCGGTGTACTGGGCGGCGACGACCAGGGCGAGGCCGGCGGCGAGGCCGCCCATGCCGAGGGCGATGACCAGGCGGTCGGAGGTGGGCGGGACGAGGAGCTGGGCCAGTGCGGACGAGCCGAGCAGCAGGGCGGCCACGATCGCGCCGGTCAGGTGCGAGGAGGTGTGCAGCAGCTTGGCGGAGAAGGCCGGGGCGAGCGCCAGGTAGACGCCGAACACCGCGTACGAGATGAAGCCGGCCGAGGCGGCGAGCAGGAACTCGCGGCGGCCGGTGCGGGGCAGGGCGAGCCGGCGCGGGCGCAGGTGGGCCGGGGTGGTGATGCGGGGCGGGGTGGCCGGCGGGCGGTTGCGGCCGGGCATCCGCGGGTGGACGAGGGCCAGCGGCACGCAGAGTGCCAGCAGGGCGATGGCGTGCAGCAGGAAGGGCGTCAGCAGCGGGTCCGTGCCGTTGGCGAGCAGGGCGCCGACCACCGGGCCGAGCGCGACGCCGCCGGCGGAGCAGGCCAGGGTGAGCTTGGCGGCGAGCGTCGGGTGGTCGGGCAGCAGGTCGCCGAGGGCGGCCCCGGCGGCGCCGGTGGACAGGCCGACGGCGATGCCCTGGACGGCCCGGCCGGCGGCGAGCTGCCAGAAGCTGCCCGAGGTGGCGAACACGACGTCGCCGGCGGCGGCCAGGGCGACGGCGGGCAGGATCAGGGCGCGGCGGCCGAGGTGGTCGGACCAGTGGCCGACCACGGCGAGCACGGGGACCAGCGCGAACACGTAGATCGTGAAGAGGATCGTGGTGTCGAGCGGGCCGAGGCCGAGGCGCTGCTGGAGGAGCGGGTAGATCGGCGTCGCCAGGTTGGCACCGATCAGCATCAGCAGCAGGGCGGCGGCGACCAGGCCGACGCGGACACCGCGCAGCGCGTTCCAGCGGCTGACCGCGGCGAGCTGGAGCTGGGCGCGGGGCGCGAGCTCCAGGGGAAGCAGGGCCTCCGAGAGTCGGCGTCCGTCGAGCTGCGCGGTGCGCAGGCCGGAGCCGGCGGGGGAGAGGTCCGCCATGTAAGGGATCTCCTGTGGCAGGGCACCACCGGGTCGGCGGGGTGTGCCGGCGCGCCCGTCCTGAGGCGCTGTGGTGGTGGCCGAGGTGCGGGGCTCCCTGGTGGAGCGGGTGAGCTGAGTGGGCCCCTCCTGCCCGGTGTCGGGCGGGGAGGGCGAAGGGCTTCATTGCCCGGTGGCCCGCGCGGGGTGTGCACGGTGCCAATGCGAAGGATAAAGGGTGGGCGCACGGTTGCGGCGCGCGCCCCTTGAGGCCGGGCATCGGGGGTGCCCGGCCTATACGCTGAGGTGGTGGATCGGGACGCTGAGCTGATAGGCGGACCGCTGGCTGAGGGAGAACGCACAACGATGGCCGGACGACGTCGGAAGAACGCCGGGGCTTCGCCGGGAGAGAGTGCGGTCGAGCCGGTTCTGCCCGCCGACCTGGAGCTTCAGGACCTCTACGGGGCGTTCGCCGCGCACGGGCTGGACGACGAGGACCTGGACGACGCGGCGGTCCTGGTACCGCCGGTGAAGCTGCCCGCCGAGGAGGAGCTGGCCGCCCTGGCGAAGGCCGTGCCGATGTTCGGGTACGCGCTGGCGCTGGCCCGCTGGGCCGCCCCGCACCGGGTGGTGGACGAGTTCGGCGACCTGGTGGAGGAGGACCGGGCGCCGGCGGCGCAGCTGCTGGGCCTGACCCCCGCCGAGGGGGAGGTGCCGGAGGAGGCGGAGGTCGAGGCGATGCGGGCCTGGTCGCTGGCCTGCGACCTGGACCTGGTGGAGATCGGGACGACGGCGGCCGGTGAGCACGTCGCCGTGCCGGGCCCGGATCTGGAGCCCGCCGAGGAGGGTGACCCGGAGACCGTCCTGGAGCTGTGGCTGACCGCTGCCGGGATCGTCCGGGAGCTGGCCGTGGAGGCCGACTCGCTGCCGGAGGAGGAGGCCGTGCGGGCCGCCGAGGGCGGGGAGGCCGGGGAGGCCGTGGAGGGCGGTGAGGAGGACGAGGACGCCCTGAGCGAGGTCGAGGAGGCCCGGGACGCCGCCGCCGAGCTGTTGGACGAGGCGTTGCAGGTGCTGTACGAGACCACCGCCTTCGCCGATCCGGGCAACGAGACCGTGCCGCTGGGCGTGCTGGCCGCGCTGCTGGTGGTGCCGGAGGGCGAGGAGCCGAGCGAGGAGCTGCTGGGCGACATCACCGATGTGATGGTCGCACTGGACCCGATGCTGGGCGACCTGGCCGAGCTGGGCCTGCTGGAGTACCGGCCGATCGACCCGGAGCTGTTCGACGAGGAGGAGGGCCCGGAGGGCGAGGAGCCCGCCCTCGTCGGCGAGGCGCCGCTGGACGATGAGGAGTCGGCGCGCTTCGGGCTCGTCCGGCTCACCCCGCTCGGCCAGTACGGCATCCGGCAGTGGCTGCTGGAGGACGGCTACGACGCGCCGCTGGTCGGCGAGCTGGCCCAGGGCGACGCGGCCGAGCTGCTGCGCGCGGTGTGCGAGGCCGCCAACGTGCTGCCGGACGAGGAGCTGCGGGTCTGGATCACCGGCCGGGAGCCGGTGGCGGCGGCGCGCGAGCTGCTGGCGGCGGCGCGCGGCGACGACGCGTACGCCCCGATGCGGCGGATGCTCGGCGTCTCGGCGCTGAACATGCTGGGCGCGGCCGCCGAGCCTGCCGTGCGGGACGTGCTGGACGACCCCGAGCTGGGCGGCGCCGCCCGGGCCTGGCTGACCTCGAAGGGAGCGACGGACGTGCCGGTACCGGAGCGGACGATGGCGCTGTGGACGGTGGTCGACACCTTCGCCGCCCAGCTGCTGGACAGCGGCGGCGACGCCGAACTGCTGCGCGAGCTGATCGCGGACCTGCCGGTGACCGGCAACCCTGCGTCCTACTTCGGCGAGCTCTGGCGGGTCGACCACCCGTACACGGCGGACGTCCTGGAGGCCGTCGGGGAGCTGCACCTGGACCGGGCGGTGGCCAAGGAGGCACGCAAGGCGGCCTTCAAGGCGCGGTCCAAGGGCTGACGGGCCGACGGGGGGGGGGGGGCTTCGGCGGGCCGACGGGGGGCTTCGACGGGCTGATGGGCCGGCGGGTCAGGGGAGATCGAGGGAGCCGTCCTCGGCGAAGGGGAAGAACGGGTTGTGGGCCAGCTCCCAGAGGTGGCCGTCCGGGTCCTCGAAGTAGCCGGAGTAGCCGCCCCAGCTGGTCGGGACCGGCGGCTTGACCACCACGGCGCCGGCCTCGACCGCCGTCTTCAACGCGGCGTCCACCAGCGCGGGGGACTCCAGGTTCACCGCGAGGGTGACGCCGCGGAAGGCGGGCTCACCGGTGGCGGGCACGCCCGCGTCGGCGGCCAGCTCCTCGGTGGGGAAGAGGCCGAGCGCCGAGTCGGCGGTGCGGAACCAGACGATCTCCGGACTGGAGGCGGAGGACCGCCGCCAGCCCAGGTCCTCGTAGAAGCGGGCGCTGCGGTCGAGGTCGGAGACCCCGAGGGTGACGATGCTGATCCGGGGCGGGAAGCTGCTGTCTGCTGTCATGCCGCCAGGGTAGGGAGGGCGGCTGACAACCGCGCGTCCTGACACGGCCCGTGCCGGCCGGCAACCAGCAGTCCTGACACGGCCCGGGCCCGTCGGCGGCCGGGCGTCCCGACGCGGCCTGCGCCGGTGCCCGGCACCCGAGCTGATGACCCGGCAGGTCCCGGGCACTAAGGTGGCGTCGGCGGTGCGGGCGCGAGGACTCGGGGGTGCGGCACAGGATGATGCGGGAGAGTGGCGGCAGGCCCCCGGAATGGAACGTCGGGCGGACGGACCCTGCGCGCGTCCCGGACCCGAGGAGCAAGGAGGAGCGTCTCGCCGCGGTGGAGGACTTCTCCCGCCGGACGGTGGCCGCGGCCGACTTCCCGGTGTACGGCGTGGTCGCGGGGCTGTCGCGCGGGGGCGGCGGGACGGGCGGCTGGGGCGAGGCGCTGGCCGCCTTCGAGACCTCCGGCGGCGAACTCGCCTGGGTCGAGGTGCAGTCCGGCGACTGGAGCTCGGTGGCCGGCCCGTACGTCAGCGTGCGCACCTACCGGCCGGACGCGGAGCGCGGCGAGGACCTGCCCGAGCTGGAGGACGTGGTCGAGGACGAACGGGACCGGGTCTATGACCACCTGGGGGTCGACGAGGGCGACGGGCCGGGCCGGGTGCGGGCGTTGCGCGAGTGGATCACCGTGGACGGCGAGCCGTACCCGGTGGAGGTGCACGAGGACCGTCCGGTGCTCTGGCCCGGTGCGTCGGCCGCCGACGGGGCCGCACCGGTCTGGGCCGGGCGGCTGCGGATCGGCGGGCTGACCGTGACGGTGTGCGGGCGCGGGGTGCCGCCCGGCGGCGTGGAGCTCGGCGGGATCGCGGACTTCGAGCCGTACCTGCGCGGCCGGGCCGAGCTGCTGGGCGAGCTGGCCGCCCGGCGGGCCCGGCAGGTCCCGGTGCAGGAGCGTGAACTGCCGCCCGCCGTCGGGCTGGAGGCGCACCGGGAGCTGATCGCGCAGAGCGTCGCCGCGTCTGCCGCCGTCGAGGCGCAGGTCCGGGCCGGGCGGACGCCGCGGCGCCCGCGCGGGGACGCCTACGAGGTGCGCTGGGAGGTGGCGGTGCGCCAGCAGATGCGGCTCGCCACCGAGAACCGGGAGGAGGCGGTGACGGCGCTGACCGCGATGGTCAACCACCTCAACCGGCTTGCCCGGCACACGCATTGGCTGATCGGCACGCCGGAGGGCGGGGCGGCCGTCGAGGAGGTCGTCCGGTACACGGTGTTCGCCAGTGAGGTGGCGAGCCTGCCGGCGCAGCGGGCCTGGGAGCAGCTCTGGCGGGAGCGGCGGGGCGGCGGGCCGGAGGTCTGGGAGGAGCACCGGCTCGCCGAGCAGCTGTGGCTGTCGGCCTGGGAGCAGTGGCGGACGACGCGGTCGGGGTGACCCTCGGCGGGGCGTCGTGGGTCGGGGTGGCCCTCGGCAGGGCGCCGTGGGTCGGGGTGGCCCTCGGCGGGGCGTCTCAGGCAAAGCGGAGGTCATGTGTCGGTCATCGGTTGGCAAATGGCCGCCTGGGCGTGAGGTGGGCGTCATGCCTGGTTCATCCCCGCGGCGGAGTCTGCTGGGCGTCGACACCCCGTCTCGACGCCCCGCCCGCCGGGCACCGGGCCCGCCCCCGGTCCGGCGGCCGATTCCTCAGGAGTTGCTGCCATGCCGCTGTCCCGCCGGGACTTCGTCAACCGTTCCACCCTCGTCGGGGCCGGCGTGCTGATCGCCGGCAGCGCGGAGGCGCTGGCCAGCGCCCCGGGCGCGATCGCCGCCCCGGCCGGCGGCGAGCTGCCGGCCGCGTCCGCGGCGGGTGACACCGGTGCGGTGCGCGCCGCCATCGGCTACGGCCCGCTGGTGCAGGACCCGGCCGGGCTGCTGTCGCTGCCCAAGGGCTTCGCGTACAAGGTCGTCAACCGAGCCGGCGTCACCCGGCTGCGCACCGGCGAGTTCACCCCGAGCAACCACGACGGCACCTCCGCCTTCGAGGACGAGCGCGGCGGCAACCTGATGGTCGTCAACCACGAGCTGTCCGGTGCCCGCGCCAACTGGCCGTACCCGGTGCCGCTGACCGAGGGCCACGTCTACGACCCGGGCGCGGCCGGCGGCTGCACCATCGTGCACGCCAAGCGGAACGGCTCGGTCGAGCAGTGGGTCGGCATCGCCGGCACCTCCACCAACTGCGCGGGCGGCGTGACCCCGTGGGGCACCTGGCTGTCCGGCGAGGAGACCGAGGACAAGGCCGGCAAGAACGGCTTCACCAAGGACCACGGGTACATCTTCGAGGTCGACCCGTTCGACGACGACTACAACCGCGACCCGCAGCCGGTGAAGGCCTTCGGCCGGTACGCGCACGAGGCCGTCGTGGTGGACCCGAAGCGCGGCCACGTCTACCTGACCGAGGACGCCTCGAACCCCAACGGCCTGCTGTTCCGCTGGACCCCGCCGGCCGGCTTCAAGCACGGCCGCTACCAGCTGCGCAAGCTGGCCGCCGACGCGGGCGTGCTGGAGGCCTTCAAGGTCTTCGACGCCCAGGGCAAGTTCGTCGACGACCTCTCCCGCGCCACCAAGGTCGGCACCACCTACGGCGCGGACTGGGTCAAGGTCCAGGACCGCGACGCCAGGACCGTCTCGATCCGCAAGCAGTTCAAGGACGGCGAGGTCACCCGCGCCCGCAAGCTGGAGGGCATGTGGTGGGGTGACGGCGGCTTCTACTTCGTCTCCAGCTTCGCCCGCTCGGAGAGCCCGGTGCAGCACGACGGCCAGGTCTGGTTCTACAACCCGACCCGCCGCACCATCACCCTGAAGGTGCTGCTCGGCGTCAACACCGACGTCTGGGGCGACCACGACAACTTCGACGGCCCGGACAACATCACCGTCTCGCCGTACGGCGGCATCGTGATCGCCGAGGACGGCGAGGGCGTGTCGCACCTGTTCGGCGCCACCGAGGACGGGCTGACCTACTCCATCGCCCGCAACGAGCTGAACATCGGCACCGCCGAGAAGCCGGAGTTCAGCGAGTTCACCGGGGTGACCTTCTCGGACGACGGCAAGACCCTCTTCGCCAACATCCAGACCCCGGGCATCCAGCTGGCCATCACCGGCCCGTGGCACCGGCTGAACGAGCACAAGCGCGGCCAGGGCTACGGCGAGTGACGTAGCGGGTGTCGAAGGGGCTGCCCGCGGTCATTCGTCCGCGGGCAGCCTCAGTTGCAGCATCGCCAGCAGGCGCTGCTGCGGCTGGGCGAGGTCGATGCCGGTCAACTGCTCGGCGCGGCGCACCCGGTAGCGCAGGGTGTTGGGGTGGATGTGCAGGGCGTCCGCGGCGACCCGGACCTCGCCGAGCGCGTCCAGCCAGGCCAGCACCGACTCGGCGAGCCGGGTGCCGTGCCGGCGGTCGTACGCGGCGAGCGCGGTGAGCCGGGGGTCGCGCAGGCCGGAGCGCTCCTGGAGCAGCGCGAGCATCTCGCTGACCAGCACTTCGGCCTGGACGTCGATCAGCGCCGCCACGTCGAGGTCCACCCCGCCGCGGCTCATCGCGTCCAGGATGCGGTCCGCCTGCGCGCGGGAGTCCGGCACCTGGGCCAGGCCGTCCACGGTCGAGCCGATCGCGGCGCGCAGCGGGACGCCGAGGTGCTCCCGGGCGGCCGCCACCACCTCGTCCGCCCAGCCGCGCACGGTGGCCATCGGCAGGCCGGGCGGGAGCTCGGGCAGCAGCACGTACACCCGGGACTCGATCGGGGCGAGCAGGGCGGTGCGGTGCCGGGCGGCGGTGTGCACCGAGATCAGGCCGGTGACGTCGGAGCGGTGCAGCGCCTCGGTGGTGTGCGCGCCGTAGGCGAGCACGGTGGCCGGGCGGCGCAGGTCCAGACCCAGGTGGGTGGCGAGCGACTGCGGGCCGGTGGAGCCCTCCAGCAGGCCGGTGAGCAGCGTCCGGGTGAGCCGCATGTCGGCGGACAACTCGCGTCGGCGGCGCACCAGTTGGGCGGCGGCCACCCGGGCGGCGCCGACCAGGGCCTGATCGGCGAGCGGCGCCAGCGGCTGCGCCCCCTCCTGCACCCAGATGGTGCCGAGCGGCTGCGCCCCGGCCCGGATGCCGATCGCCAGGCGGCGGCGCAGGCCGAGTTCGGGGTGCGGTTCGACCGCGATCGGGGCGTCCGAGGTGCGCAGGTGCTGGAAGATGCCCCACTCGCGGAGCTTGGACAGGTACGGCTCGGGGCCCTGCCAGCCGAGGATGGAGAGCCGGCGCAGGTCGTCGACCTCGTCCGAGTCGGAGGAGCGGGAGTACGCCAGCACCCGGCTGGAGGTGTCCTCGATCGAGACGATGCCGTTGGTGAGCACGGCGACGGTCTGGGCGAGGGAGAAGAGGTCGCCCGCGTTGGGTTCGGGGGCGCCGGGGGTGTCCGGGGCGTCCGGGCCGGCGATGATCGCGCGGGCCAGCGAGTCGAGGTGCTCCCAGCGGGTCTCGCGGCGCACCGAGAGCAGGGCGACGCCCGCCTCGGTGGCGGCCTCGCGCAGTGCGTCCGCCTGGCCGGGGCCGTCCAGCTTGACCGCGACCGCGGCGGCGCCGGCCCGTCCGGCGGCGCGCAGGGCGGGGAGGGCGGCGCGGCCGCGGGCGCCGATCGCGAGGACGAGTTCGCCGGGGGAGGCGGTCGGCGGGTCCTCCGGGTCGAGGATCGCGACGTCGCGGACCGGGACGTCCAGGCCCTGCGGGGCGGCCTGGAGTTCGACCAGGGGTTCGCCGAGGGACATCAGCAGCCGGCGGAGCGGGAGGCCGGAGGTGGGCGGGAGTCCGGGGGAGCCTGGGAGGCCGGGGGTCGTCATCGGGCCTCCTTCATCCGCTCGGACAATGCCGTGTGGTTGATTTTAGCCGGGCGGACAGAGTCGCGGCCCGGCTTTCGTAAATAGTTGACTCTGACTATTCAGGAGTGGATAGTCAGTACTGACCAAGAGATGAGGACGTCTCGTGGCGAAGCGACGCAAGGTGTCGAACCCGCTGGCCCTCGCGGTCCTGGCCGAACTCGTGGCCGGGCCGATGCACCCGTACGAGATGGGGCGCCGGCTCAAGGAGCACGGCAAGGACCGCAACATCAAGTACAACCGCAGCTCGCTGTACATGGTCGTGGAGCAACTGCGGAAGGCCGGGTTCGTCGCCGAACAGGAGACCGTCCGCGACACCCAGCGACCGGAGCGCACCGTCTACGCCGTCACCCCCGAGGGCCGGGCGGAGCTCACCGACTGGATGCGCGAACTCGTCGCCGAACCGCAGCACGAGTACCCCGCGTTCGGGGTCGCGCTGTCGCTGCTCATGGTGGTCCCGCCGGCCGAGGCCGTGGAACTGCTGGAACAGCGGCGGGCCGCGCTGGCCGCCGAGGTGGCGGGCATCCGGGCGGCCCTGCGGAAGGCCTCGGACGACGGCGTGGCCTGGATCTTCCTGATCGAGGAGGAACACCGGGTCGGCGCGCTGGAGGCCGAGGGCCGCTTCGTCGAGCACCTCGTCGGTCGACTCAAGGAGCCGGAGTTCATCCGGACCTGGCACGAGATCTTCGGGAGTCTGGAATGAGTACGAGCAACGGGGAGAAGAGGGCCCTCGTCATCGGCGGCGGCATCGCCGGGCCGGTGACGGCACTGGCCCTGCGCAAGGCCGGCGTCGAAGCCGTCGTCTTCGAGGCCTACGAGTCCTCCGCCGAGGGCATCGGCGGCACCTTCATGATCGCCCCCAACGGGCTCGACGCCCTGGCGACCGTCGGGCTCGGGGCGGAGGTCGGCGCGGTCGGACAGCCGATCGGCCCGATGCTGATCGAGGACGGCCGGGGCGGCGTGCTGGCCGAGTTCGCCGGCCTCCCCGACCTGCCGCCCGGCCGGGTCATGCGCCGCGCCGAACTGTACGAGGTGCTCCAGCGGCGGCTGCGCGAGAGCGGCATCGAAGTCCGCTACGGCAAACGGCTGGTCGGCGCCGAGGAGGGCGCCGACGGCATCACCGCCCGCTTCGCCGACGGCGACACCGCCACCGGCGACCTGCTGATCGGCACCGACGGCACCCGCTCCACCGTCCGCACCCTGATCGACCCGGCCGCACCCGGCGCGCGGTACACCGGCCTGCTCGGCGTCGGCGGCTACAGCCCGCACCGGCTGCCCGGCCGGGCCGGACGCGGCGAGACCATGCACTTCGCCAACGGCGCCCGCGCCTTCTTCGGCTACTGGGGGCTGCCGGACGGCGCCGGGACGGCCTGGTTCAGCAACATCCCGCAGCCCGAACAGCTGACCGCCGAGCAGGTCCGCGCCGTCAGCCCGGAGGAGTGGCTGCGCCGGGTCCGCGACCTGCACGCCGACGACCTGCCCGCCCGGGACGTGCTGCGCGAGGCCGCCGCCGACACCGTCGAGGTCTTCCCGCGGCTGGAGATCATGCCGTCCGTCCCGCACTGGTACCGCGGCCGGATGGTGCTGGTCGGCGACAGCGCGCACGCCCCCTCCAACAGCTCCGGCCAGGGCGTCTCGCTGGCCGTCGAGAGCGCCGTCGAACTCGCCCGCTGCCTGCGGGACCTGCCCGACCACACCGCCGCCTTCGCCGCCTACGAGGCGCTGCGCCGGCCCCGGGTCGAGAAGATCGCCGCCAACGCGGCGCGCACCAACAACCAGAAGTCCTCCGGGCCGGTCGGCCGGGCGCTGTTCCGGCTGCTCGCGCCGATCGCGATGCGGACCTTCCTGAGCCCGGAGAAGATGCTCCGCCCGGTGCACGGCCACCGGATCGACTGGGACCGGCCGGTGCTCCCGGTGGCCTCCGGCGCGACGGGCCGTCAACGGCGCGCCGTGACCGCGCCGTGACTGCGCCGTGACCCCTTCGTCGGGCCGGACAACGCCGTACGGGGGAATTTAGCCGCCCGGCCAATCAAGTGGCCCCAGGGGCAGGAATAGCGTTCGTGCTGTGGCCGACGTGCGACCCACGTCGGCATCCCCCCGCATCAACGAAGGAGAGCGTGCGCTCTATGGACGCTGTGACCCAGGTCCCCGCGCCGGTGAACGAGCCGGTCCACAGCTACGCCCCGGGCAGCCCGGAACGGGCCCGCCTGGAGGCCAAGCTGAAGGAGCTGGGCGGCCAGGAGCCGGTCCAGCTGACCATGACGATCAACGGTGAGCACCGCATGGGCGGCGGCGCCGAGATCCACGTCGTCCAGCCGCACAACCACGCGGCGAGGCTCGGCACCCTGCGCAACGCCACCCAGGCCGACGCGCAGGAGGCCATCGACACTGCCCTGGCCGCGGCCCCGGCCTGGCAGGCGCTCTCCTTCGACTCCCGCGCCGCGATCTTCCTCAAGGCCGCCGACCTGCTGGCCGGCCCCTGGCGCGAGACCCTGGCCGCCGCCACCATGCTCGGCCAGTCCAAGACCGCCCAGCAGGCCGAGATCGACACGCCCTGCGAGCTGGTCGACTTCCTGCGCTTCAACGTGCACTTCGCCCGCCAGATCATGGCCGAGCAGCCGATCTCCTCGGACGGCGTGTGGAACCGCAGCGACCACCGCCCGCTGGAGGGCTTCGTCTACGCGATCACCCCGTTCAACTTCACCGCGATCGCCGGCAACCTGCCGACCGCGCCCGCGCTGATGGGCAACGTGGTGCTCTGGAAGCCGTCCCCGACCCAGCAGTACTCCGCGCACCTGCTGATGCAGCTGCTGGAGGAGGCCGGCCTGCCCAAGGGCGTCATCAACATGGTGACCGGCGACGGCCTGGACGTCTCCGCCGTGGCGCTCAAGCACCCGGCGCTGGCCGGCATCCACTTCACCGGCTCCACCGCCACCTTCCAGCACCTGTGGCGCTCCGTCGGCGAGAACATCGCCGGCTACCGCACCTACCCGCGGATCGTCGGCGAGACCGGTGGCAAGGACTTCCTGGTCGCCCACCCGTCCGCCGACCCGGCCGTGCTGAAGACCGCGATGACCCGCGGCGCCTTCGAGTTCCAGGGCCAGAAGTGCTCGGCGCTCTCCCGCGCCTACGTCCCGGCCTCGATCTGGGCCGGCCTCAAGGACGAGTTCGCCGCCGAGGTCGAGGGCCTCACCATGGGCGACGTCACCGACCTGGCGAACTTCATGTCCGCCGTCATCGACGACCGCGCCTTCGCCAAGAACAAGGCCGCCATCGACCGCGCCCAGGCCGACCCCGCGGTCGAGGTCCTGGCCGGCGGCACCTACGACGACTCGGTCGGCTACTTCGTCCGCCCGACCGTCCTGGTCTGCGAGGACCCGGCGTCCGAGTACTTCCGCGAGGAGTACTTCGGCCCGATCCTCGCCGTGCACGTCTACCAGGACGACAAGTACGACGAGATGCTGGCCCAGATGGAGTCGGCCTCCGCCTACGGCCTGACCGGCGCGATCATCGCCCAGGACCGCGCGGCCGCCCAGGACGCCATGCACAAGCTGCGCTTCGCGGCCGGCAACTTCTACATCAACGACAAGCCGACCGGCGCCGTCGTCGGCCAGCAGCCCTTCGGCGGCGGCCGGGCCTCCGGCACCAACGACAAGGCCGGTGCCAAGCAGAACCTGGCGCGGTGGACCTCGACCCGCTCGGTCAAGGAGACCTTCGTCCCGCCGACGGACTACCGCTACCCGCACATGGGCTGAGTGCCCCTCCCGACCGCTCCGGTCGCCTGACCGTCTCGGTCGCTTGACCACTGCGGTCACCTGACCGCTCCGGTCGCCTGACCACTCCGGTCACCCGCGACGCCCGGCCCCGCAGCCGGGCGTCGCCCGCCGGGGCGGCGGTGCCACGTACCCGCCGCCCGCCGCCCCGGCCCCCCTTCTGCCACCCTTAGAAGCACCAGCTCCAGGAGTCACGATGCTCCGTTCCGCCCTTCTCGCGGCCTCCCGGTCGCCGCAGGTCCGCACCGTGGTCGAGAAGTTCCCGCCGACCCACGCGATAGTCGAGCGCTTCGTCGCCGGTGACGTCCTCGACGACGCCGTCACCGCCACCGACGACCTGATCGCCACCGGCCGCAAGGTCACCCTCGACCACCTCGGCGAGGACACCCAGGACGCCGCCCAGGCCGCCGGCACCGCCGAGGCCTACGAGCACCTGCTCACGGCGCTCAAGGAGACCGGCCTCGCGGCCGGCGCCGAGGTGTCGGTCAAGCTGTCGGCCGTCGGCCAGTTCCTCCCGGTGGACGGCGAGAAGATCGCGCTGGAGAACGCCCGCCGCATCTGCGAGGCCGCCGCCGACGCCGGCACCACGGTGACCCTCGACATGGAGGACCACACCACCACCGACTCCACCCTCGCCATCGCGCGCGAGCTGCGGGCCGACTTCCCCTGGCTGGGCGTCGTGCTCCAGGCCTACCTGCGCCGCACCGAGGCCGACTGCCGCGAGTTCTCCGGCCCCGGCTCGCGCGTGCGCCTGTGCAAGGGCGCCTACAAGGAGCCCGAGTCGGTCGCCTTCCAGGGCAAGCACGACGTCGACCTCGCGTACGTCCGCGCGCTCAAGGTCCTGATGGCCGGCGAGGGCTACCCGATGATCGCCTCGCACGACCCCAACATGATCAAGATCGCCGGCCAGCTCGCCCAGTGGAACGGCCGCAAGCGCGACTCCTTCGAGTACCAGATGCTGTTCGGCATCCGCCCCGAGGAGCAGCTGCGCCTCGCCGGCGAGGGCAACACCATGCGCGTGTACCTGCCCTACGGCCAGGAGTGGTACGGCTACTTCATGCGCCGCCTCGCCGAGCGCCCGGCCAACCTCACCTTCTTCCTGCGCGCCATGGCCACCCGCGGCTGACCCGCGCGCACCCGCACGACGACGGCCCGCACCCCCGGTGGAAGGGGGGTGCGGGCCGTTTGTCGCGTTTCCGGAGGCGGCGCCCCGGATTAGGATCGAGGGGGTGTGAACTGGGGTGTTGGCGGGAGGAGTTGGGGATGCTGAAGGAGTTCGCGGGGTTGTCGACGCCGTTGGTGGCGGATGCGTGTGTGCGGTTGGGGGTGGGGCTCAGGGCGGCGCCGGTGGGGGTGGCGGCGGTGGTGGCCGGGGGGCGGGTCGCGGGGCGGGTGCTGCCGGTGCGGCACTACGGGAGCGTGGACGTGTTCCTGGAGGCGTACGGGGCGGCCCGGGACGGTGACGTGCTGGTGATCGACAACGGCGGGCGGACCGACGAGGCCTGCATCGGGGACCTCGCGGTGCTGGAGGCGCGGGCCGCAGGGGTCGCCGGGATCGTGGTGTGGGGGCTGCACCGGGACACCCCCGAACTGGTGGAGATCGGGCTGCCGGTGTTCAGTTACGGCGCGCTGCCGCTGGGGCCGGTTCGGCTGGACGGGCGGGAGCCGGAGGCGCTGGTGACGGCGCGGGTCGGGCCGCACCTGGTGGGCGCCGGGGACGTGGTGTTCGGCGACGCGGACGGGGTGCTGTTCGTCCCGGCCGACCGGGTCGGGGAGGTGCTGGAGGCGGCCGCCGCGATCGCCGGGACCGAGCGCGCGCAGGCCGGGCGGATCGCCTCCGGTGACACGCTGCGCCGGCAGACCGCCTTCGACGAGTACCTGGAGCGCCGCGCCGCCGATCCGTCGTACAGCTTCCGGCAGCACCTGCGGCGGGTCGGCGGGGCGATCGAGGAGTAGCGAACTCCCTTACAGCGACCGGTGCATGACGTGCAGGCCGACGTAGCCGTCGACGGGGTGGTGGAAGGCTTCGGGGACGGTGCCGACGATGTCGAAGCCGAGGGATTGGTAGAGCTTCACGGCGTGGTGGTTGTTGGCGACCACGGCGTTGAACTGCATGGCGCGGTAGCCGTTGGTGCGGGCCCAGCCGAGGGTGTACTCGACCAGGGCCCGCCCGATGCCGCGGCCGTGGTGCGCCGGGTCGACCAGGTAGCTGGCGCTGGCCACGTGCGCGCCGTTGCCGGGGCGGTTGCGGGTCATGTTGGCGGTGCCGACGACCGTGCCGGCCTCGTCCACCGCGACCACCGTGCGATGGGGCGCGGCGAGCATCCACCACTCCCGGCCGAGGTCGGAGGAGAGGTCGAGGGGGTAGGGGAACGTCTCGCCGGCGGCGATGACGGTGTGGAAGAAGGGCCAGACGGCAGGCCAGTCCTCGGGGGTGGCTTCGCGGATGAGCATCCGCTCAGCATGATCCGCGGCGGGAGGGGCCTGCCACTGGTTTTCGACTGGTTCTCGGTGCGCGACCGTTTGCGGTGCGGCCGCTTCCGGTGCGGCTGGTCAGCTCAGGACGGCGTCCTCGACCAGGGCGGCCGCGTGGGCCTGGCCCTTGGCGTTGGGGTGCACCAGGGCGTAGCGCAGCGGGATGATGCTGGTCAGCACGCCGTCCAGCCAGTGGTCCTGGTCGCACACGCTGTGGCCGGTGGTGGAGGGGTAGAGGTCGACGAAGGCGTCGCCGCGGGCGGCGGTCCGCTGGGCGATGATCGCGTTGAGCGGTTCCAGGATGGCCGTCCGCGCCCAGGCGAGGTCGCCGGTGGTGAAGGTGGCGAACTGCTCCAGGTTGCCGTAGGTGCAGCGGGTGGCGTCCTCGGGGACGAGGTGGGGGTAGCCGACGGCCAGCAGTCGCGCGGACGGGGCCTTGGCGTGCAGGGCGCCGAGCATCTGGTCGAAGTCGCCGCGCAGTTGGTTGAAGCGGTCGGGCAGGCTCGCGTCGAACTTGTCCTTGCAGGGCGTGCCCTGGCCGAGGACCGCGGCGCCGAGTTCGATGCAGCCCTTGAGGATCTCGGCGAAGCCGAGGGTGTTGCCGCCGATCTCGACGGTGATCACGTCGGCGCCCGGGGAGACGGCGTCGATCTGCGACGGGACCGGTGGGAAGGGGGCGCCGGGGTTGGTCCCGAGCGGCGGGAGCGGGCGGCCGGGCGGGGCTTCCTTGGTCTGGTAGACGTCCTTGACGGTGGCGCCGGCACAGCTGACGTTGCGCAGCTCGACCAGGGGGCCGAGGCCGCGGCGGATCAGCTCGGGGTAGGAGCCGGTGGTGCGGGCGCAGCCGTCGCGGGGTTCGGTCTCGGCGCCGGCGGCCTCGACGAAGCCGGCCGTGTAGGAGTCGCCCAGTGCGGCCCAGGCGAGCGTCCGGACGCGGCCGGCCGGTTCGGCGGCGGCCTGGGCGGCGGACGGGGTGATCAGGCCGGCGGTGAGCGCGACGGCGGTGCCGGCGACGGCGAGGCGGGACAGGAAGCGTGGCACGGTCTCTCCCTCAACGAGTGCGCGGGAGAGCGCGATTCACCCCCCTAGAGGTAGATCGAGTCGGCGGGTGGACGACTTGATCCCTCAGGAGGGTGAATTCGCGTGTGCGGCCGTGACGTTGGGCCGATCGGCCCTGGGCGTCGGGGCGGGTCGGCGAGGGGTGTGGCGAGACGGTTCAGAGCAGGGCGGCGGACGGATCGACCATCGCCCGGGCGGTCTTGGCGTCGACGTACTCGCCGATCGCGGTCATCACCCACTCGCCGGACGACTGTCGGACCAGCTTGCACATCACCACGCCGGTGTGCGGCTCGGAGTGGGTGAGGTCGAAGCGGACCAGCTCCTCCTCCGTCCGGGCGTCCAGCAGGCGGCAGTAGGCGTTCTTGACCTCGGTGAACCGCTGGCCGGAGAAGGAGTTGACGACGAAGACCAGGCCGGTGACCTCGGCCGGCAGGCCGTCCAGGTGGACGGTGATCGACTCGTCGTCGCCGGCTCCGCCGCCGGTGAGGTTGTCGCCGGAGTGGGCGATCGCGCCCTTGAAGACGGTCAGCTTCATGAACCAGGCCGTCTCCAGCTTCTTGCGCTGGGCGTCGAAGGCGAGGCAGGAGGCGTCCAGGTCGACGCTGCGGCCGCGGCCGGCGGGCTCCCAGCCGAGCGCCATCCGGACCGAGGAGAGGAACGGACGGCCGTTCTTCACCAGGGAGACCGAACTGCCCTTGACCAGGTTGACCCGGCCCTTGTCCAGGGTGACCTTGGCGGGGGCGGACGGGGCTGGCGGGGCGACCGGGGGCGCGGGCGGGGTGGCGGCGAGGGCGATCCGCGGGTCGACGGGGGGAGCCGGGGGAGCGACCGGAGGGGCCGCGGGGGGAGTGGCGGGGGCGGGGGCCTGGGCGGCCGGGGCCGGGGTCGCGGCCGGGGAGTCGTCGACGGAGACGCCGAAGTCGGTGGCGATGCCCGCCAGGCCGTTGGCGTAGCCCTGGCCGACCGCTCGCACCTTCCAGGCGCCGCCGCGCTGGTAGACCTCGACCACGATGAGCGCGGTCTCCTGGCCCAGCTGCGGCGGGGTGAAGGTGACCAGGGCCTGCCCGGTGTCGGCGTCGCGGACGGTGGCGGTCGGCTCCATCCCGGCGAAGGTGGAGGACTGGTCGGCGGGGCTGGCGGTCACCACGATCTTGGTGATGCCGGCCGGGACGGCCAGGGTGTCGACGGTGATCGCGTCCGGCGCTCCGGCGGCGGCCGGGCGGTGGCTGACGCCGGGGCCGTGCGGGGCGTTGAAGAAGACGAAGTCGTCGTCCGATCGCACCTTTCCGGCGTCGGTCAGCAGCAGACCGGAGACGTCCAGCGCCTTGGGCGCGGTGACCTCGACAGTCACCCGCGCGGCGGTCAGCGGGGCGTTGCCGCCTTGGGTCAGGACGGTGGACACGGACTCCTCCTCGGGTGCGGAACGGCGGCCGGCCGGGGCCGCTGGGACCGCCGGGCCGGGTGCTGCCCACAGTAACGAACGGGCGCGTCGGGATGAGCCCGGCCGGTGCGGTGACCTGTCGGATCGTCGGACGGTACGGCCGGGCGGCGGGGTTGGGTGGCGGGGTTGAGTGGCAGGCCCCGGCAAGGCCGCACGGTGGCAAGGCGGCGGGTCAGTGCGGCCGGAGGTCAGCGGGGCGCGAAGGCCGTCGGCGTGCCGGGGCGCGGCGGGAGCCCGGGTGCCTCGGGCATGACCGGCAGCGGCGCGACCGGCGGCGGCGCGACGGGCTGCGGTGCGACCGGGCCGAAGGCGCCGAGGGCGGCGACCGCCCGGGGCCGGTCGATGCCGAAGGCGGCGGCGCTCCAGCTCTCCGCCGCGGCGGCCTTGCGGACCGGGCCGGACGAAGCGGGCCGACCGGACGGGAGCGAGGGGCCCGACGGGCCGGTGGGCCCCGAGGGTTCGGCGGCGGGGCGGGTGCCGCGCACGCCGAAGGCGTAGTGGCCGGGCGGGACGTCGGTGCCGGCCGGGGTGGTGAAGCGGTAGACCAGGGTGCCGCGCTCCTGTTGGGCGGTGACGACCGCGCCGGGCAGGTCGGTCCAGGCGGTGCCGCTGCCGGGGGCCAACTCACCTGGGGCAAGCCGGAATTCGGTCTGGAGTGCGGTGAGCGGCTCGGTGACGGAGAGGTCGAGCTGGTGCCGGAGGCCGTCCCGGCCGAGCGGTGTGACCGTGGCGACGCCGGTCAGGGCCTGGTCGGTGTCCGGCTCGGTGTCCGGGCCAGGGGCGCCGGCGGTTGGGCCGTCGGTGCCCGGGGCGATTGCGCCGGGCGGCGGCGGTGCGGGCTGGGCCGGGGCGGCCGGGCGGGGTCCGGGTGCGTGCGGCGTGGTCGGCGAGGGGGAGGGCGAAGAGGGGTCGGCCGGCTGCTCGGCGACGGGCGCGACGGGCTGGGTCGACGGCGAGGGCGCGGCGGCGTCGGCCGGCGTGGCGGGCTCGCCGGTGCCGGCCGGCCGGGCGCCGGGGCCGTGGTCGGCCATGGGTTCGGCCGCGGCCTGTCCGCCGGTGGGCTCCGGGAGCGCCGACCGGGTGCCGGGCGCGTGGGGAGAGGCGCTGGGCGAGGCGGCTGCGGCGGCCGGGCCCTCCGCCGCCCCCGGGTGGTGCGCCGAAGGGCTCGGTACGGGCGGCCGGCCGGTGGCCGGGAGGTCGGCGGGGTTCGGCGCGGTGGGGTTGGGCGCGGTCGGGTTCGGCGCGGTCGGGGCCCGGTCGGCGGCGGCCTCGGCCTGGTCGCCCGCGGCGGGGGTGGGCGGCGGGGTGGTGCCGACGCGTGCGACCCCGGCCCGCCGGCCCACGCCCTGCTGCTCATTGAGCAGGAGGGTGGTGGCGATGCTGATGCCGACGACGGTGGACATCGCCATCGCGGCACCGGAGAAGCGCAGGGTGGGCAGCCGGAACCGGCCGCCGAACGGGCGTGGCCGCCCGTGCCGGCCGTGCCGTTCGGGCTCGTGCCGAACGTCCCGCGCAGTGTCCTCGCGCGCAGCCACCGGACCCCTCCCTCCCCGAAGTCGCCGTCGCGGTCGCGGTATTCTCCCATGCGCTGCCACCGGGCCGGCATCGGCCGCCCGGGGTCGGTCGGCCGGGGTCCGGGTGGGGCCCGCGCCGGGAGGGGGAGAGCGTACCAGCGGCTCGTCGTGGCCTGGACGGTTTTGATCCATTTCGTGGACACCCGTTCGACGGAAGGAAGTTGACGATCCGTCTGATAAGTCGGCGATGGCGGCCGGGCTGCCCGGACAGGGATTAATGCAACCTCCTTGCAACCCTTGCCCGCCCGGACGGAAGTGGCCCAGGCTGAGGTCATCCCACGCCGTCCCGGAGAGACCGTCATGCCGCCCGACCCGCTGTCCGCAGCCTCCAGTGCACCCCTCGCCGCCACCCCCACGGGCGGCGATGGGGACGGCTCCACCGCCGCTCCGGCGGCGGTGGAGGAGGTGCTGATGCTGCGGATCTCGTTGGGCGAGGAGGTGGTCGGCGAGGTGCGCACCCGGTTCCGGTTCGAGGCCGCGCGCCCGTACGAGGTGCTGCTGACCTTCCATCTGGGGCGGCCGGACGAGGCCGACTGGGTGTTCTCGCGCGAGCTGCTGCGCGACGGCCTGCAGGCGCTGAGCGGCCAGGGCGACGTCAAACTGTGGCCGGCGTACTGCCCGTGCCACGGCTCGACGCTGCACCTGGCGCTCGAATCACCGCACGGCAGCGCCCTGCTGGAGGTCTCCAAGCCCCGGGTACAGGCGTGGCTGGACCGTACCTACGCGCTGGTCTCCGCCGAGGCGGAGCGCGTCTGCGGCCCGACCGACGCCCAGCTGGCCGCGCTGCTCGCCGGCGGCTGAGGCCCGGTCGGGGTACCGGCGGGCCCGCGCGGCGGCGGGACGGGCGCCGCGCTCGGCAGCCGGACCGTCCCCGCGGCCAGCCCGGCCCGCAGCCGCCGGACGGCCGGGGCCGAGGAGGCCGGCAGCAGGTCGTACGGGTCGTCCGGCCCGTCCACCGTGACCAGCACCGACTCGGCGATGCGGTACGGCCGGTGGGCCAGCAGGCCGCCCAGGTAGCGGCGCAGCCGGGACAGCTCGGCGCGGACCGTCACCGTCCGGCCCGGGTCGCCGAACAGCGCCTCCGCGAGCTGCGCGGCCGTGCTGCCCTCGCGTCCGGTGGCGAGCAGGAGCAGCAGTTCGGCGTGGCGCGGGCTGAGCGGGTGCGACCAGCTGCCGGCCGCGCCCCGGACGGTCAGCTCCGGGCGGTCCTGGCGGCGCAGGTCGAGCCGGAGCCGGGCGCCCTCGGCCTGCTCGGCCTGTTCGGCCGTCACCGTGCCGGAGCCGTCCGCCTCGGGCGGCCGGACCGGTCGCACCAGCCAGCCGTCCGCGAGCGGCTCCAGGGCGCACTCGCCGAGGCCCGGCACCCAGTGCACGGCGGCGGTCCCCCAGCCGCCGACCGGCACCCGCAGCCGGCCGGGCGGTGGCAGCCCGGCCGCGGCGGCGGTCCACCCGGCGGAGTCCACCACCAGGGCCGGGCCGGCCACCCGGGCGAGCATCGGGGCGGCCAGGGTGCGCAGTTGGTGCAGCGCCTCCAGCCGGTGGGCGCGCAGCTCGGTCTCGGCGAGCCGGGCAGCGGTGGCGGTGAGCTGCAGCAGGTACGGGCGGACGTTGCGGGCCGGGCCGCTGAGGTTGATCGCGCCGACCAGCCGCCCGGTGCCCGGGTCGTGCACGGGGGCGGCGACGCAGGTCCAGGAGTGGTGGCTGCGCAGGTAGTGCTCGGCGGAGTGGACGTGCATCGGACGCTGGGCGCGCAGTGCGACGGCGATGCCGTTGGTGCCGACGCTCTCCTCGATCCAGCGGGCGCCGGTGAGGAAGCCGATCCGGTCGGCGCTGCGGCGCAGGGCGCGCTCGCCCTCCTGCCACAGCACGTGGCCCTCGGCGTCGGCGATGGCGAGGATCAGCGGACTCTGGCCGACCGGCTGGAGCAGGGTGTCGCGCAGCACCGACAGGACCGCGTCCAGGCCGCTGGTGCGGCGGCGCTGCTCGATCTCGGCGGGGCCGAGGTGGACGGCGGCGGCGCCGGCGTCGGGGTCGAGCCCGAGGCGGCGCAGCCGGGCCCAGGAGTCGCCGATCTCGGGGCGGGGTTCGAGCCGGCCGGGGGAGCCGGGGTCGGGGTAGGGGGGCTGGACGAGTTCGCGGGCGGCGGCTTCGGCGAGGGTGCGGTCGTGGACCCTGGCCAGCTCGGCCGCGCTCGGCGCGGTGCGGCGTTCTGGTCGTCGGGACTGCCGTCCGGTCTGCCGCACTCGCGTTGCTCCTCGCCGCCGTTCGAGGCCGCGCCGGGGTCGACGCGCTGACGAAAGCGTACGGGGGCGGTGAGGGTCTGGGGACGGGGTCTGCCAACTCGGCATACCGGACGGTATGACCGTGGACATGCCGAGGTGTGATGACTAGCGGGGGTCCTGGTGTGGGCCTGGTGTGGGCCCGACGCGGGCCTGGTGCGAGGCCTGGTGCGGGACCTGATGCGGGCCTTGCGTGGGCCTGGTGCGGTGCTGGTGCGAGGCCTGATGTGGGCCTGGTGCAGGCTCGGCGGTCAGCGTTCCGCGCCGGTGCCGCGCTGGGCCGCCTCGACGGTGTGGTGCAGGTCGGCGGTGGCCTCCAGGGAGGCGGCGGTGCTCAGCGCCAGGCAGGCGGCCAGCGCGATCGCGACCGCGCGCAGGCGGGTGCCGGTGGCGGTGGCCGCCGGGCGGGGCTGGAGCAGGGCGGCGACCCGGCGCGGGACCGGCCCGGAGTGGGCGGCGGGGACGAGTCGGGGCCGGGCCGGCCACGGGGAGCGGCTGGCGGCCAGGGCGGCCCGGCCGACCGCGCGGGCGGTCACGGTGCGGTCGCCGACCCGGGCGGCCGCCACCTCGTCGGCCCAGCGCTCCAGGTGGTACCCGAGGGGCGCGCGCAGCGGCCGCAGCGCCGGGTGGAGGTCGGCGGCGTGCTCGGCGAGGGCGAGGAAGACGTGGTGGCGGGCGGTCAGGTGGGCGCGCTCGTGGGCGAGCAGGGCGGCCCGCTCGGGCCCGGTGAGGATGCGCAGCATGCCGGAGGTGACCACGATCCGGCCGGGCTCGCCGGGCCGGCCGGGGAGGGGCAGGCGCCCCGGCAGGGCGAAGGCGTCGGCGCGCTCGTCGTCGAGGACGGCGAGCGGGTGCTCGCCCGGCTGGAGCAGGGTGCGGGCGCCGGCCAGGACGGCCTGCGGGGTGCGTGCCCGGCGCATGGTGGCGTGCCCGGGGCGCGCGTCCGGATGCCGACCCTCGGCCGGCGCGGGGCAGGCCGTCGCGGCGCAGGCCGGGAGGGCGGCCCGGGCCTCGCGCAGTTCCAGCCGGTGGCGGCGGGCGGTGCGGACGGCCTGGGCGGTCAGCGCGGCGAGCACCAGACCGGCCGCGGCCGCCGCCACCGGTGCGTCGGGTGCGGCGGCGGTGAGCCAGGGCAGCGACAGGTGGCCGATCGCGGCGACCGGCGGCAGCTGGAGCAGCCCGGCGGCGGCGAGCAGGCCGAGCGAGCAGAGGGTGCCGCCGGCCAGCACGGCGGACGTCCCGGCGAGCATCCAGGCGGCGGCCCGGGGCGGCAGCGCGTCGGCGAGGCGGCGGGCCAGCGGGGCGGCCAGGAACGGCAGCAGCAGCGGGGCCCAGACGGCGATCATCACGATCCGGCCGCCCCGGGGGTGCGGTGGCCGGGGGCGGGGGCGGTGCCCGGGAGGGGGCCGAGACCGGGGGTGCCGCCGTCGGTGCCCGGGGCGGAGCCGAGGCCCGGGGCGCCGTCGCCGAGCAGGTCGCGCAGCAGCTGCTCGTCCTCGGCGGAGAGGTCGGAGACGAAGCGGGCGAGCACGGTGGAGCGGTCGGCCTCGCGGCCGAGCTCGGTGTGCATCCGGCGGGCGGCGAGGCCCGCGGTGTCCTGGACGGTCGGGATGTAGGCGTAGGCGCGGCCGGCCCGGGTGCGCTCCACGGTGCCCTTGTCGTGCAGGCGGGCGAGGATCGTGGCGATGGTGGTGCGGGCGAGGTCCCCGCCGAGTGCCGACTGGACGTCCTGCGGGGTCATCGGCTGCCGGGCCGACCAGAGCGCGGCCAGCACCTCGGCCTCCAGCTCCCCGGCAGGCCGGCGGGCGGACGGTACGTCGGACATGGCGGCGCTTCCTCCAGGTTTCGTCTACAGTCATGTAGACCGTCTACGTCACTGTAGACGGTCGGGGCGGGTTCCGCTGTGAACCGCCCCCCAACGTACGGGAGGTCCGCCAGCCTTGCTTCAGTTCCTCGCCGATCCGGCCGCTCACCTCGCGGTGAACCCGCTGGACGCGTCCTCGCTGCTCGCCGCCTTCGGCGCACTCGGCATCGCCGTCGTGCTCTTCGCCGAGACCGGCCTGCTGGTGGGCTTCTTCCTGCCCGGAGACTCGCTGCTGTTCACCGCCGGCCTGCTGTGCGTGCCCGGCGCCACCAAGGGCCCGCAGCTGGAGCTCTACCAGGTGCTGCCCGCCGCCCTGGTCGGCGCGCTGGCCGGCGCCCAGGTCGGCTATCTGATCGGCAAGCGCGGCGGCCGCGCGCTGCTGCGCCGCACCGAGCGCAAGAGCCTGCTGCAGGGCGTCGAGCGGGCCGAGGAACTGCTGGGCAAGTACGGCCACGGCAAGGCGATCGTGCTCGCCCGCTTCATCCCCGTGGTCCGAACGGTGCTGAACCCGCTCTGCGGCGTGCTCGAAGTGCCGGCCCGCTCGTTCACCTTCTGGCAGGTGACCGGCGGCGCCCTCTGGACGGTCGGCGTCGTGCTCGCCGGGTACGGGCTCGGATCGTCGATCCCCAGCATCGACAGATATCTGCTCCCGATCATCGGTCTGGTAGTAGTTGTCTCCGTGCTCCCCATTGTTCTCGAACTGTTCCGCGCCCGTAAGGCGCACCGTCACGGAGGTGACAAGTGACGTCCTCCCGGGCTCTCGCCGTCTACGACGGCAGCGGCATCGACGGCAGCCTCTACACCCGGGTGAACGGGTGGGCGCAAGCCGCCCCGCACTGGCTGGACGAGCTGATCAAGGTCTGGTCGGCGCTCGGCCTCGGCCTGTTCGCGGTCTTCATGCTCTACGCCTGGTGGCGGGCGCGCGGCGCCGACTCGGCCGTGATGGCCAAGGTGCTCGCCTCGCCGGTGATCGTGGTCGTCGCGTACGGCGTCAACTCGGTGCTCAAGGGCATGGTCGAAGAAGTCCGGCCGTGCGCCCAGATCCCCGGCAGCATCTCGCTGGAGACCTGCCCCGGCGCCGGTGACTGGTCCTTCCCCAGCAACCACACCGTGATCGCCTTCGCCGCCGCCACCGCACTCTGGTTCGCCGACCGGCGGCTCGGCTGGATCGCCGGGATCTTCGCGGTGCTGATGGGCGCCTCCCGGGTCTGGGTCGGCGTGCACTACCCGCACGACGTGGCCGTCGGCGCGCTGGTCGGCCTCCTGGTCGCGGTGGTGCTGGCGCCGCTCGCCGGCCGCTGCGGGCCGCTGGTGGACCGGATGCGGGCGGGTGCGCTGCGCCCGCTGCTCGGTCCGGGCGCGGTGCCGGCGATGGCGGGCCGCCACGCGGCGTACGGGACGCGGCAGCACTGACGGCGACGGCCGACAGTACTGACGGCGAGTGTCGGCAGCGCTGAACGGCGGGTGCCGGCAGTACTGGCGGCGAGACCCGACAGCGCTGATTCCGTAGCCTCCCCGTAGCCCGTCCGACCCTTGTCTGGCCGGGGTGGCGGGTAGAGCATGTGAGCCGGGCGTGGGGCCCCTTCGCGGGGAACCCGCCCGGCTCAGTCGTGCCGGGGCGCGGGAGCGCCGGGCGTGCCAGCGGAGGGAGTGCCAATGCCGTACCGACTCGACATCACGCAGGGGGACTGGCCGGGCGAGTCGCCGCACAAGGGCGTCGAGGGCCTGCTCGCCGAGGCCATGGTGCTCACCCTCGCCACCGCCGGCCACGAGCACGGCCCGCACGCCAACCTGGCCTTCTTCGCGTACGACGACGACCTCGTCCTGTACTTCGTCAGCGAGCGCTCCACCCGGCACAGCCACCACCTCGCCGAGGAGGCCCGGGCCGCCGCCACCGTCTTCCTGCCGCCGCCGGTCTTCGGCGAGCAGCTGCGCGGCCTGCAACTGACCGGCGGCGCGAGCGAGGCCTGGGGGCGGCAGGCCGAGGCGGCGCTGGCCGCCTACCAGGGGCGGTACCCGTCCTTCGCGCAGGACGAGCAGGTGCGGCGGCAGTTCCTCACCGGGGGCGGGGCGGCGGCGCTGTACCGGTTCCAGGTGGAGGAGCTGACGGCGGTGGACGAGCCGAACTTCGGGCGGCGCAACTACCTGCGGGCGCGGGTGCTGCGGCCGTAGGCCCTACCCGGTCCCCAGGGTTGTCTGTACAACTTTTCGGGTGATTCATCTGCGGGACGCTACCGGGACGCCCCCAGGACACCTGGGCGCACCAGCCTGGCCGCATGAGAGTCATCGTCGTAGGAGCAGGCGTGCTCGGCACCATGCACGCCTGGCAGGCCGTCGAACGCGGCCACGAGGTCGTCCACCTGGAGCGCGAGACCGAGGCGCGCGGCGCCTCCGTGCGCAACTTCGGCCTGGTCTGGGTCAGCGGCCGCGCGCAGGGCGAGGAACTGGACACCGCGCTGCGCGCCCGCGAACTGTGGGAAGGCATCGGCGCCCGCGTCCCCGACCTCGGCTTCCGAGCCAACGGATCGCTCACCGCGATCCGCACCCAGGCCGAACTCGCCGTCGCCGAACAGGCACTCACCCTGCCCGACGCCGCAGCCCGCGGCTACCGGCTGCTCGACGCCGACCAGACCAGGGCCGCCAACCCCGCCCTGCGCGGCGAACTCCTCGGCGCCCTGTGGTGCGAGCGCGACGCCGCCGTCGAACCCCGCACCGCCCAGCCCGCGCTGCGCGCCGCCCTCCAGGCCACCGGCCGCTACACCTTCCTGCCCGGCCGCGAGGTCCGCGACGTGATCGGCGAGAACGCCGTCCGCGACGACCACGGCGACATCCACACCGGCGACCTCGTCATCCTCTGCACCGGCGCCTGGCTCGGCGGCCTCGTCCGCGAACTCGCCCCCTCGCTGCCCGTGCGCAAGGTCCGGCTGCAGATGATGCAGACCGACCCGCTCGGCGAGACCCTCACCACCTCCGTCGCCGACGGCGACAGCTTCCGCTACTACCCGGCCTTCGCCGGCACCGCCCTGAACTGCCTCCGCGACACCCAGCCGCAGCCCGACGTCGCCGCCGAACACAAGATGCAGCTGCTCATGGTCCAGCGGCGCGACGGCGGCCTCACCATCGGCGACACCCACGAGTACGACCAGCCGTTCGGCTTCGACGTCGTCGAGGACCCGTACGACCACCTGGTCGGCGTGGCCGAGGACCTGCTCGGCCGCCCCCTGCCGCGCGTCCGCCGCCGCTGGGCCGGGGTGTACGCGCAGTGCGTCGACACCACCCGGGTCGTCCACCGCGAACAACTCCGCGACGGCGTCTGGCTCGTCACCGGCCCCGGCGGCCGCGGCATGACCTGCTCCCCGGCCATCGCCGAAACCACCGCCGAACTCGCAAACCTGTAAGGGTAGTTGACATGTCCTTTGATATCCGCCTGGTCGTCCTCGACATGGCCGGCACCACCGTGGCCGACGACGGCCTCGTCGAACAGGCCTTCACCGCCGCCGCCCGGACGCTCGGCGTCGAGGCCGGCAGCCCGGGCTTCGGCCCCATGCTGGACCACGTCCGCGCCACCATGGGCGAATCCAAGATCTCCGTCTTCCGGCACCTCTTCGGGGACGAGGACAAGGCCCAGCGGGCCAACACCGCCTTCGAGGCCGCCTACCACGACCTCGTCGACGCCGGGCACTGCGCCGCCCTGCCCGGCGCCGCCGACGCCATCGCCGAACTGCGCGGCCAGGGCCGGAAGGTCGCCCTCACCACCGGCTTCTCCCGGGCCACCCAGGACCGCATCCTCACCGCTCTCGGCTGGCAGTCCGTCGCCGACCTCACCCTCAGCCCCGCCGAGGCCGGCCGCGGCCGCCCCTACCCGGACCTCGCGCTCACCGCGCTGCTGCGGACCGGAGTCGAGTCGGTGCGGCAGATCGCCGTCGCCGGCGACACCGGCTACGACATGCTGACCGGCGTACGGGCCGGAGCGTCCGTCGTCGCCGGCGTGCTCACCGGCGCCCACGACGAGGCCCGGCTGCGGGCCGACGGGGCGACGCACGTCCTCGGCTCGGTCGCGGAACTGCCCGGACTGCTGGGCTGAACGATCCCCCCGGAGCAGGAAGTCGGCCCGGCCGACTTCCTGCTCACCGGGGTCAGGTCAGGACACCGGCCCGGCCGCTCCGCCGCCTCGCCGCCGGGCCGACTCGCGGCCCAGCCAGGCGACGGCGAGCATCAGGGCGGCCGTCAGCCCGACGGCGAGCCCGAGATCCCGGGGAAGACTGATGTCCCCCGGGCGCTGCGGGTCGGCGCGGCCGGCCGGATCGAAACGGACCGTCACCCGGTCGCCGACCGCGAGCGCGCGCAGCCCCGTCGACAACTCGCCGCCGGGCAACGCAGTGCCGTCCTCGGCCGCGAGGTCGTACATCGAGGACGGGTGCTTCCCGGCGAGACGGTCCGTCTCCCCGGTGACCCGGGCCGTCACCGTCTCGCCGGACAGCCGCAGGATCACGTCGTCCCGCGCCATGGCCACGGCCCCCGTCGCCAGGCTCGCGAGGAGAACGGCGAACAGCGCCACCCAACAGCCCACCCACCGCCCCAGCATCCGCACCAGACCCACCACCCAGGCCACCACCAGCACCAGCCCGAGCAGCGACGCGGCGCCCCCGCCGAGGTAGGTGCCCGCGAGCACCAGCCCGAACGTCCCCACGGGGACGCCCAGGACCAGGACAGCGCTCAGCACGGTGGCCCGGCTACGGTCCCTGGTCGTACCCATGACTCTCCCCGCGTTCGTCCGATCGGGCTGGAAGAGTACGACGCGTCCCCTCGCCCCCGGCCACGGGGGCTGGTCGGGCGGGAGGGGGACTTCTTCGGGGCCGAGGAAGAAGCAGGCGTGGGCCTTCTACAGGCATGGCGCAGGGCAGCGAGCATCGAGCCAGAGCGCGGCCCGTCGGAAGTACTCCTTCATGAGCGCCGCGCGAGAAAAGGCCCTCCGCTCCCCCTCCCGATAGGCCGTCCACTGGATGGCTTTGAGGCGGTCGACCATCAACTGAACATTTTCCGTGCTCACTTGAGATCACTTTCGCGCGGAGTGGGGATTCAGTGGCATCGAGCCCGTAGCGCTTTCAGTGGTCGAGTGATCCGTCCGCTGACGGCGGCGACGTTCTTCAGGGCGCTGTGTGCACCACGGGGTCGGAGGGATCGTGTGGCGGTTTGGGTCTGCGTGCGGACCAGAGCAGGGTGCCGCCGATCAGGGCGTTGCAGGCGAGGAATGTCAACAGGTAGGCGGTGGAGTCGACTTCGCCGGGGAGTTTGGGGGCGACCTGGCCGGCCGGGTCGATGCGGACGCTGATGACGTCGCCGGGTTTGAACCGGGTGGAGCTCTCTTCGAGGTCGCCGCCGGGGATCTCGCCGGCCGGGTCGGTCGAGGCGAGGGCGTAGGCCCGGCCGGAGCCGTGGAGTGAGTCGGTCGTCTTCTCGTTGAGGATCACGGCCTGCACCGTCCGGCCCGAGTCCAGGATCAGGTTGGTCCAGGCGACGGAGCCCGACAGGTAGGCGACGAAGGCGACGGCGGCGATGCCTGCGCCCCAGGCGAACGCCTTGCGCTGGAACGCGGGGTTGCTGTCGGCGTCGCGTCGTAGGGCGAGGGCGAGCAGCATGACCACGGGGTAGGCGAAGCCCACGATGGTGGCGACGAACGAGTTGACGTACACGTTCAGTGCCGTGACGCCGATGAGGATGGCGGTGGAGAGGGCGATGAGGGCCAGTGTGCCGCGGAGGCGGCGGAGCCCGTCGGGCGGGGCCGAGTCGGTGGTGGTCGTCATCCGAAGGCCTTTCGGATGTTGTCCCACTGGTCGGGCGGGAGCGCGTCGGCGCTCTCGTCCCGGGGTGGGTGGAAGGAGATGCCGCGGAACGCGGTGGCCAGGAGCGGCAGCCACTCGTCCCAGTGGTCGAGGTCCTCGGTGGTGAAGACGGCGGCGACCACGTGCGGGCTCCACGGGTGCGGGATCAGCAGTTCGAGCTGGCGCACCGTGTTGACGGTGGACTCGGGCACGCCGAACACCGCGCCGGGCACCGGGACGGCCAGGTCGCGGGCGGCGAGCGCGGCGCGGCCGGTCGGCAGGTCCACCACGCCGACGTCGGCGTCCGGCCAGGCCTCGGCCAGCTGTTCGGCGATTCGGGCGGGGTAGCTGCCGGGCGCGCCGAGGTCCTGCGGGCGGACGAAGACGGTGAGCATGCCGTGGATGGGCTCGCCGTCCTCGGCCCGGACCAGGCAGCTGGAGATGTGGACCGCGCCCTCGCGCAGTTGGGTCTGCAGCGCGGTCTCGGCGGCGATCACGGTGCCGAGCTTCTGTTCGGGCCGGGCGTCGGGGAAGGCCGCGTCCAGGCCCTCCGCCGTGCGGGCCATCCGGTCGCCGAGGTCCTCGTCGAGGTCGAGGGGGGTGAAGCCCGCAGGCAGGGTGAGCCAGAGCGGCGGAATCCCGGTGGTCTCAACGGCCATAGCCGGCCGCCCATCCGCCCATGCCGAGCAGGTTGCCGACGGCGGACACGGTGCCGATGACGGCGGAGCCCTTGCCGCCGGCGGTGCCGACGCCGACGGACCCGATGACGTTGTTGCCGCCGGTGGTGTAGTTGACGGCGTCGGTGAGGCCGCCGCTCGGATTGTCCTGGCTGAGGGCGTACGCCGTCGGGACGTTGAGCCCGAAGGTGGTGGCGGCCTGGACGCCGTCGGAGACGTTCATCGCGGTGGCCTTGGAGACCCCGAGCTTGATGGCGGGCTTCTCGATCGCGGTGGTGAAGATCGGGTTGGCCGGGTCGACGGCGCGGGCGGCGGCCCGGACCTCGGTCGTACCGGCGCTCATGGCGCCGCGTACGCTCCCACCGGCGGCGCGCGCCCCCCGGGTGGCGTTCAGGCCCTTGGCCGCGACGCCCACCCCTGGGATCGCGCCGATCACGTCGCCGCCCAGCGTCAGCCAGTTGCCGATGTTCTTCTGCGGCGGCCACAGCTTGCCCTCAAGGGCGTACTTGGTCGCGTGCGTGCCTGCGGCGGCGGCGCTCAGCAGGAGGGCCGGCAGCGCGAAGGCGGGGAAGAAGATCGCCGCGACGCCGCAGAGGCCGGCGGCGACGGTGAGCATGTCGGCGCCGTGGTTCTTGAGCCAGTTGCCGACCTTGCTGAGCCAGCCGGGCTCCGGCGGCGCCTTGCTGTCGGCGGCCTTGCGGATGGCGGCCGCGGTCTTGTGGGCGTCGGACTTGTGGCCCCCGGCGAGTTCGTGGGCCTGCTTCTGGAGCTCGGTGAGGTCGTTGGCGGCGCTGCCGACGAGTGCGGCGGCCGCGTCCAGGTGGTCCTTCGCCTTGGCGTAGCGCTGTTCGGCGGCGGCGAGGCCGGCGTCGTCGGGGAAGGTCTGGCCGGCGAGTTTGAGGTCGGGGGCGGCGGCCGCGGCGGTGTGCGCCTGTTCGGCCTGCTCCTTCTGCTGCTTGGCGGCGACCGCGGCGCGGGCCAACTCGGCGGCCTTGGGCTGGTGTTCGGTCAGTGCCGTGTACCAGACGTCGAGGGCCTGGTAGGCGGCGGTGATCGAGTCGGCGGCGTCCTGGAGGTACTTGGGGAGCTTGCCGAACTGGCCGGCGAAGGCCTTGGCGGCCTCGCCGGTCCACTGGCCCTGGTTGGCGGAGAGCTGCGAGAGCGTGGTGTGGACGTCGGTCAGGTGCTGGCCCACTCGGCGCAGGCTGCCGCTGAGGCCGGTGACCGCGGCGGTGTCGCCGGGGGTCGGGTTGAAGCCGAGGCCGGACCAGTCCGGCGTGGGGGCGGTCACGACCGCCCCTGGGGTGTGAGGGCCTTGATGGTGTCCTGTTCGGTGCTGTCGTAGCCCTGTTGCACCTGCTCCAGGCCGTCGTCAAGGATCTTGACGCACTCGCGGACCTTCTTCAGCCCGTACTCCCACGTGCCCTGGAAGTGTCCGCAGGCCTCGTCGAGGAAGTCGTAGCCCAGTCCGCTGCGACTCGCTTCCTTGAGCGCCTTGAGTCCTTGGTCGAGTTCGTCGCCGCAGCCTTTGAGGTCCTTGGCCAGCTTGGCGAGGAACTCGGTGCTGACCGTGAAGTCGGCCACTGCTCCCCCGATGTGTCGATGGCGTGACCGGCCGAGCATAGCCGCAGTCGGTGCGCGGGCGATCTGTTGTGACGGGTGCTTCACGTTGCGGTGACGGGATCTTGACGATGCGCCAGCACGCGGCGGCGTCGGCGGCGGCCGGGAGGCGGCCGGGCGCCGTCGGGGTCAGCGGCGCCAGAAGCCGCGCTTCTTCGGGGCGACGAGCTTCGCCACCGCGGCGACGAACAGTTCGGCGACGGGGGAGGGGCCCTCGCCGTGGTTGAGGTGGCCTTCGGACGACCACTCGCCGAGGACGGTGCCGGGGCTGCCGTCGAAGGGGTTGAGCGCGTGCTCCAGGGTCACGTAGCGGACGGTCTTGGCGCCCTGGGGGTGGACGGCGGCGACGAAGTGGGCCTCGGTGGCGCCGGTCGGGGTGGGGAGGGTGACGAGCAGCAGAGGGTGGCCGTCGGCCCGCAGGTGCCGGCAGTCCAGGCCGTGGCTGGGCAGCCGGTCCTCGGGCGGGAGGGTCTGGCCGAGGTCGTCCCAGATGCCGGTGAGGACGGGCAGGAGGCTGCCGCCGGCGTCCGGGACGGTCAGCCGAGGGCCGAATTCGAGGACCTGGCGGGCGAGCTCGCGGTGGACGAAGCGGTAGTGGTGGGGCCGTGGGTCGCTCATGGGGCCCACGGTAGCGAACCGCTCGGAGCGGGCGGTCGGCACATCCGACTTCCCGCTCCGAAGGGGCAGTTGACCAGCGCCGTGGGCCGGGGTGGCGGCCCGTCAGTGACTGTTCTTGAGGTTGAGCACGACCACTCCGACGATCACCAGGGCGATCCCCAGCCACTGGAGGCGTCCCAGTGATTCGCCGAAGGCGACCACGCCTATTCCGGCGACCGCCGCCGTCCCGGCCCCCGACCAGACGGCGTAGGCGACCGAGACCGGGATGTGCTTGAGCGCGCGCCCGAGCAGCACGAAGGACAGCACGTAGCCGACCGCCACCCCCAGGCTCGGCCAGAGGCGGGTGAACCCCTCGGTGAGCTTGAGGCAGCTGGTCGCGCAGACCTCGCTCAGGATGGCGAGGGAGAGCAGGAGATAGGGCATGCCGGTCAAACGGCCCGGGCGGCGCCGAGCTTCCCCAGCAGGGCGAGGTCGGCCTGTTCCAGGCTGGCGAGCAGGGTGATCCGGCCGCCGTCGGGCATCGGCGTCGCGGTGGACGGCACGGCGAGCACGGCGCAGCCGGCCGCAGCGGCGGAGGCGACTCCGGTCGGGGTGTCCTCGACGGCGACGCAGGTGGCCGGGTCCAGGCCGAGCCGTTCGGCGGCGGCGAGGTACGGGTCCGGTGCGGGCTTGGTGCGCGGGGTGTCCTCGGCGGCCAGGGTGACGGCGAACCAGTCCCGGCCGATGGCGGCGAGGACCAGGTCGACCACCTGGCGCGGGGAGGCGGAGACCAGGGCGGTGGGCACCTGCGCGTCCCGCAGGGAGGCCAGCAGGGCGAGCGCGCCGGGGCGCGGGACGGTCTCGGCGGCGACCTTGGCGGCGAAGGACTCGCCGAGCCGGGCGGCGAGTTCGGCCTCGGTGAGGTTGGTGCCGCTGACCTTGTGCAGGTGGGCGGCGGTGTGCTCGACGGCCTGGCCGAGCACTTCGGGGGCGTCCTGGTCGGTGAGCGCGTGGTGGAGCTCGTCGGCGAGTTCGGCGGCGGCCTGCCACCAGAGCTGCTCGGTGTCGACCAGGGTGCCGTCCATGTCGAACAGGACGGCGGCGGGGCGGGGGGCCTCGGGCGCCGGGGCGCCGGGGGCCAGGGGGTCGGGCGTCACGGAGGATTCGGGCGTCAGGGCGGAGTCGGGCGTCAGGGCTTCAGGCATGGCGGTACCTTCGGTGGTTCATCAGATGGTGCTACGCAGATGGGGTTCGAGGCTCTCAGACGGTGCGGCGGTCCACCAGCACCGGACGCTCCGGCAGCAGGAGCTCGGCGCGCGAGCCGGCCGGCAGCGCGGCGGCGGCCTCGGTCGGCAGGTCGGCCTTGACCTCGGTGCCGTCGTCGAGGCGGACGGTGAGCCGGGTGACGGCGCCCAGGAAGGACGCGGTGATCACCAGGGCCGGGCCGGTCTCGGACGGGGTCAGGGTGACGTTCTCCGGGCGGACCAGCACCTGGAGCTCGCCGTCGGCGGGCAGGTCGCCGTCCACCGCGTGCCGGCGGCCGAGCACCTCGACGCCGTCGGACGTGCGGGTGCACGGGATGCGGCTCATGGTGCCGACGAACTCGGCGACGAACGCGGTGGCCGGGCGGCCGTACAGCTCGGACGGGGTGGCGCACTGCTCCAGCCGGCCCGCGCGCAGCACCGCGACCCGGTCGGCCATCGACAGCGCCTCCTCCTGGTCGTGGGTGACGAACAGGGTCGTGATCCCCAGTTCCTGCTGGAGCCGGCGGATCTCCTCGCGCAGCTGGAGGCGGACCTTGGCGTCCAGCGCGGACAGCGGCTCGTCGAGCAGCAGCACGCGCGGCTGCAGGGCGAGCGCCCGGGCGAGCGCGATGCGCTGCTGCTGGCCGCCGGACATCTGGTGCGGGTAGTGCTCGGCGCGGTGCGGCAGGCCGACCAGCTCCAGCAGCTCCTGGGCGCGCTTGCGGCGCTCGGCCTTGCCGGCGCCGCGCATCCGCAGCCCGAAGGCGACGTTGTCCAGCGCGCTCAGGTGCGGGAAGAGGCTGTACGACTGGAACACCATGCCCGCGTCGCGCTTGTGGGCGGGGATCGCGGTGATGTCCTGCCCGTCGACCAGGACCTCGCCGGAGTCGTGCTGCTCGAAGCCGGCCAGGATGCGCAGCGCGGTGGTCTTGCCGCAGCCGGACGGGCCGAGCAGGGCGAGCAGTTCGCCCGGGTGGACGGTCAGGTCCAGGCCGTCGAGGGCGGTGGTGGCGCCGAACGAGCGGCGCAGCGAGCGGAACTCGACGGTGGCGCCGCCGGGGGCGAGCGCGGCACCGGCGACGGGGGCGGAAACCGTGGTCATGGCTGGTGACTCCTGGAAAGCGTGGGGTGGTTCAGGACCGTGCGGCCAGGGCGCGGGACGGCCGCGCGGCGGGGTGTCTCAGGCCCGCGCGCCCTTGCGGCCGCGGCCGACGGCGGACATCAGCAGCAGGACGAGCCAGACGATCAGCAGGCTGAGCATCGAGACGGCGACGGACATCTGGCCGTCGCTCTTGCCGTTGGAGTTGATCCACACCGAGAAGGGGGCGAAGCCGAGGATGGAGGCGGTGGTGAACTCGCCGAGCACCAGGGCGACGGTGAGGACGGCCGCGTTCAGCAGCGCGCTGCGCAGGTTCGGCAGGACGACGGTGAACACCGCGCGCAGCCAGCCGGCCCCGCAGTTGCGGGCGGCCTCGACCAGGGTGGCGACGTCCACGCCGCGCAGCCCGGCGTCCAGCGCCCGGTAGGCGAACGGCAGTGCCATCAGCACGTAGGCGATGACCAGGACGATCGGGAACTTCGGGTCCTGGATGGCCACGATGGTCTGGAACAGCGGGGTGTCCTGGAGGTAGTCCGGGCCCCAGCGCAGCACGCCGATGATGCCGGTGGTGAGCGCGACCACGGGGACGACCAGCGGCATCGAGCACATCACCTCGATCACCGGGCGCAGCTTCGGCGCACCGAGCCGGGCGGCGAGCATCGCCGGGACGAGCAGGAGCAGCAGCACCGCCACCGTGACGCCGGCCAGCTCCAGGCTCAGCACCAGGCTGTCCAGGAAGCCGGGCGCGTTCAGCAGCTCGGTGTAGGCCCGGAAGGTGGTGCCGCCCTTGTTGTCGTCGACGCTGAAGATCACCGAGGAGGCCAGCGGTACGGCGAAGTAGACGCCGCAGAGCAGCAGGACGAGGCCGCGGCCGAAACGGATGCGATTGATCAGGCGAGCCACTTGGCACTCCGGCGCTGAAGGGGCAGGTACACGGCCATCACCAGGCAGGCGACCACGATCATGTCGAGGCCGAGGGCGAGGGCGAGGTTGCCCTGGCCGACCAGGACGTTGCCGGACAGCGCGTCGCCGATCTGCATCGAGATCAGCGGCACCGAACTGCCCACCATGGCCTCGGCGGTGGCGTACGCGGCGAAGGAGGCGCCGAACAGCAGCACGAAGCCGCCGAGCAGCGAGGGCACCAGGACCGGCAGGGCCACGTGCCGCCAGTACTGCACGACGGTGGCGCCGTTGTTGTACGCGGCCTCGCGCCACTGGGTGCGCAGGCCCTCCAGGGCCGGGGTGATGGTGATGACCATCAGCGGCACCAGGAAGTACAGGTAGACCACGGAGAGGCCGGTGAAGGTGTAGAGGTTCCAGCCGTGGCTGGTGAGGCCGAACTTCTTGGTGACCTCGCCGGCGTTGCCGAGGGTGGCGACGAACATGAAGGCGAGCGGCACGCCGCCGAAGTTGGCGAGCACGCCGGAGGCGGAGAGCACCGCCTCGCGGAACACCCGGAACCGGGAGGTGGCCACGGCCTGGGCCAGCGGCAGGCCGACCACGGTGGCGATCAGCGCGGTCAGCAGGGAGAGCTTGACGCTGCCCCACAGGGCGGTCCAGTAGGCGCCCTGCAGCGAGCCGGTGAGGTTGTCGGTGGTGAAGGTGCCGCCGCCGTCGGGGGCGTCGGGCGAGGTGGTGAACGCGCCGATGGCGATCGCGACGGCGGGCAGGCCGAAGCCGACCAGGAAGAACAGGAGCAGGGGGAGGGCGGCCAGCCAGGCGCGGCCGCGGCCGGCCCGGGGCTTGCCGGGGCGGGGGGCCCTGGCGGTCTCGGCGGTCTCGGTGCTCTTGGCCGTGGTGGCCGTGGTGGCCGTGGTGGCCGTGGTGGCCGCGGTGTCGGTGGCCTTGGCCGTTGTGGCGTCGGCGGTGGCGGGGGTGGTTGCTGCGGGGCCGGGGGCGCCCCCGCCGCTCTGGGCGGCGGAGGCGGGGGCCGGCACCGGGGTGGGAGCCGTGGTCATCGTCAGGTCAGCCCGCGATCGCCTTGGCCCAGTTCTCGGTCACGGTCTTCTTGGCCGTGTCCGTCTGCTCCTGGGTCGGGAAGGTGGTGAAGGGCTTCTCGACCGGCGGGAGCTTGGCGGCGCCCGCGGCGTCCAGGGTGCCGGCCGTCTTCATGGCGTCGAACAGGGCCGGGGTGGCGTAGCCGCCCAGGAAGCCGTTCTGGCCCTCGGCGCTGTACAGGTACTCCTCCCACAGGCGGGCGGCGGCCGGGTGCGGCGCGTCCTTGTTGATCGCCTGGTTGTAGTACTGCGCGTAGGAGCCGTCCGAGGGGATGGTCACCTGCCAGTCGATGCCCTTGCTCCTGAACTTGTCGGCGTAGCCGGCGTTCAGGTACGACCAGTCGATGCTGATCGGGGTCTCGCCCTTCTCGATGGTCGCCGGGGTGACCTCGACCGGGTTGAAGTTGCCGGCCTGCTTGACCTTGGCGAAGAAGTCGATGCCGGGCTGGATGTTGTCCAGCGAGCCGCCGTTGGCGAGCGCGGCCGCGTAGACGGCGCCGAACGCGGCACCGGCCTTGGTCGGGTTGCCGTTCAGGGCGACCATGCCCTTGTACTCGGGCTTCAGCAGGTCGGCGAAGGTCTTCGGGCAGGCGGACACCTTCTTGGCGTCGCACGCGATCGACATGTAGCCGCCGTAGTCGTTGTAGTGCAGGCCGTCGGCGTTCTTCATGGTGGCCGGGATCTTGTCGAAGTCGGTGACCTTGTACGGGGCCAGCAGGCCCTGCTTGGCGGCGCTGAGCGCGAAGGCCGAGCCGAGGTCGACGACGTCGGGGGCGCGGTCCTGGCCCTTGCGGGAGGTGATCGCGTTGATCTCGTCCTGGCTGGCGCCGTCGGGGTTCTCGTCCTCGATCTCGATGCCGTACTTCGCCTTGAAGTCGTCCATCAGCTTGCCGTAGTTCGCCCAGTCGCGCGGCAGCGTGATGGCGTGCAGCTTCCCCTCCTTCTTGGCGGCGGCGATCAGGCCGTCCATCCCGCCGAAGTCGGCGACCGAGGTGGCGGTCTTGGCGCTCTTGCCGCCCGCGGCGTCGCCGGACTTCGCGGTGGAGGAGCCGGCGGAGCCGCAGGCGGTGAGGGACAGCGCGGCGGCGGTCAGGACCGCTGCGAAGGCGGCGGAACGGGCGCGGTGCACGGACACGGGTCAGTCTCCTGATCGGGTGTACTGCAAGGGGGTGAGCTGCGGTGGGGTTGTCTGATCGGGGGATCGTGCGAGTGGCCGTTCGGAGCCGTTCTGAGGTGCCCGGTGCCGTTCGGAGCCGCCCGGAGCCGTTCGAGGCCGTCCGAGTTGACTAGCCAACTTCGCTGACGGACGTAAGTACGCCGGAGTCCGATGACGGGAAGGTGAACGGACGGCCCAGAACCGGGGTCGGCTGCGGGAACGGTCGAATCCGGCCATCGGAGCGTGATCCGTTCGGTGCGATGCTTCAAAGGCGCAGCGGGATAAGGTCGGGCTGTCCGTGCCGGTACGGCTGCGCAGGACACCGCCCCAGGAGGGACATTGACTGACGTGGCACTTGAGCCCGGGCGCCCCGCCGAGCGCGCTCCCGGCGCCCTGTACCGGAAGGTCGCCGCCGACCTGCGCGAGGCCATCACCACCGGCGCGTACGGCGAGGCCGGCCGGCTGCCCGCCGAGGGCGCGCTCGCCGAGCAGTACGGCGTCTCCCGCGGCACCGTCCGCCAGGCGCTCGCCGTCCTGCGCTCCGACGGGCTGGTCACCTCCCGCCGCGGCACCCGGCGCGTCGTGCTCGGGGGCGCCCGGGTGCAGAGCTTCTCCGAACTGCTCAGCTTCACGCACTGGGCGTACTCGATGGGCGAGGAGCCCGGCGGCATCCTGGACTCGCTGGTCCGCCGCCCCGCCGACACCGCCGAACGCGAGCAACTGCGCCTGGAGCCGGGCGCCGAGGTGTACGTGACCGTCCGGCTGCGCACCCTCTCCGGCACGCCCGTGATGGTCGAGCGGACCATCTACCCGCCGCGGGTCGGCGAGATCGTCGCCGAGCTGCCGGCGGACGTCGTCTCGCACACCGAAGTCCTGCGCGAGCACGGCATCCTGTTCACCGACGCCGACCACACCATCGACATCGTGGCCGCCAACGCCGAGGACGCCCGGCTCCTCGGCTGCCGCCGCGGCGGCCCGCTGCTGCGCGAACGGCGGCGCACGACGGACCCGACCGGCACTCCGGTGGAGTGGTCCCAGGACCGCTACCTGCCCGGGACGGTGGCGTTCAGCATCCACAACTCGCTGGCCGCGTCGGCGCTTTCGCGGCACGCCCGGGAGGGTGACTGAGCCTGGCCCTCTTCCCGGGCGTGCCGGCCGGCGCCATCAGTGCATGAGCGCGGCGAGCAGCGGGCGGTAGTGCTCGAATCCGGGTGTCGGCGCCCCGGCCGTCTTCGCCTGCTCGTCCCAGCGGCGGACGGCCACCGCGTCGGCGGCGCCCGGGAGTTCGGCGAACGCGGCGGCCCGCCGCTCGTCCATCGGGCCGCCCTGGACGGTGAGGGTGTACTCCGAGGCCTCGGACAGCCGCTGCCGGTAGTCCGGTTCCACTGCGCAAAGGTAGCGCTTGGCGGCCACGTGCAGCCGGACCGGCTCGGTCACCTCCGGGCCGAACCACCGCGCCAGCCAGTCGGCGCCGGTGTCGCTGTGCCGGTTGTCCTGACCCTCCATCAAGTCGCGTCCGTGCAGCGCGCCATGGAAGTGTCCGACGTCGTGCAGCAGTGCGGCGGCGACGAGGTGGTCCGGCGCCCCGGCCGCCTCGGCGGCAGCGGCGGCCTGGAGCATGTGCTCGGCCATGGTGACCTCCTCGCCCAGGTACTCCCCGGCGCCCTCGCCCGCGAACAGCCCGGCGATCGCGTCCAGCGCGGCGGCGCGCCGGTGCAGCACGGCGAGGGTGCTGCCCAGCGTGTCCAGGTCGGCGTAGCAGCCCTGGAGGTGGCGGTGGCCGTCCTGCTGGAAGGCCGTACGGGCGTGCAGCAGCCGGGTGTTGTCGAAGACCAGGCAGTCGCCGCGGTCGAGGCGGAAGGCGAGCTGGAGCTCGGGGCGCAGGGTGATCGCGGCGAAGCGGCGGTACGCGGCGTAGAAGGCCGTCAGTTCGCCGGAGCTTCCGCGCAGGGTGCCGATCGAGCGGTTGTTGAACCGCACCTCGCGGATCCGGCCGAGGGCGTTCACCTCGATCAGCGGGCGGTCGGCGCGCAGTTCGGTGCGGCGGTCGCGGAAGACGAACGGGACGGGCGTGCGGGTGAGCGTCTCGAAGTCCGCCGGCGCCTCCTCCCGGAGGAGCGCCGCGGCCCGGAACCCGTCCACCAGGCCGGAGTCGCCGCCGGTCGCGGAGTTCTCCAGGCAGTGCAGGAGCTGGAGCGTCGGCACCGGGTCCCGGTACGGGTTGTCGGTGTGCGGCGCGATCGCGACGCTGGTGAACGCCAGGTTGTTCGGATCCGGCTCGACCCGGACGTCGAACAGCTCCCCGTAGTTGGTGACCCGGACGTAGCCGAAGCTCTCGGCCACCGCGAGGACCTGCCGCTCCACCGTCGGCACCCCGCGCAGCACCGCGAAGCCGCTGCGGCGCACGGCGGTGAGGACGGCGGCCTGCTCGGCGGGGTCGGCCAGGTACGCCTCCCACCGCGCCTCGGGGATCCCGTGTGCGAAGTCCGCCGCCACCCAGAGCCGCTTGCCCTCCTCCGTCCGCCCGTCGCCGTCCCGCTCGGCGCCGAGCCACTCCAGCGGGTACCGCGAGCGGTGCCCGTCCGACCAGAGCACCTCCAGGCCCCCGTCGGTCTCCGTGCTCGCGGCGACCGCCAGGTCCTGCGGCAGGTCGTCGATCTGGAACAGCTTCTGCCCGTTCCTGGGGTCCCGGCACTCGGCGCACGGGCAGTTGTCGCGCAGCCAGTACGGCGGCAGCTCGGTCACGGTGGTCTCCTCCTCGGCGGCGTCCCGGGTGAAGTTGTATAGCCAACTTCACCCCTGGCCGGAGCCTGCCTGCCCCCGGTGAGATCGGCGTGCCGCGCAGATGAACGCTGCGGGAACTGTGCCGGGAGCCGATGGCCGAAACCTTCCGCTCCGCGTGATCGGGCCTCGACGGCGCCGTGGTGTCAGCCCTGGACGGCTGCCGTCCAGGCCGCCTCCGCGGCGGCCAGGGCCGGGGCCGGGTCCGCGTCCGTCGCGGTGGCGAGGGCGGTGAGGCAGGCGTGGACGGTGGGCAGGGCGGCGGCGGGGCCGTAGTGGTTGACGCGGAGCATCGAGGCGGCGAGGGGGCCGCCGCCGGGCTGGACGGGGAGGGCGGGGTCGAGGCGGGCGGCGAGCTCGGCCGCGTGCACGCCGGCCGGGGTGCGCAGGGTGGTGGCGACGGGGGCCGCGTGGGCGTCCTCGGCGACGAACGGGGCGAGGGTGCCGAGTGCGCGGGCGCCCGCGCGGGTGGCGGCGGAGGCGGCGCGGTGGCGGGCGATGACGGCGGGCAGGCCGTCGGCGGCGATCCGGTCGAGGCAGGCGCCGAGGGCCAGCATCTCCAACTGGGCGGGGGCGTGCGGGAGCACGGTGCGCCCGGCGTCCGTCCAGCGCTCCTTCCAGTCGAGCAGGGACAGGTAGGAGCGGCGCGGGGCGGCCGGGTTGGCGGCGATCCGCTCCCAGGCGCGCTGGGAGACGGAGACGGCGGAGACCCCGGCGGGGCCGCCCATGGCCTTCTGGCCGCCGATGACGCACAGGTCGACGCCCCACTCGTCGGTGAGCAGCGGCTCGGCGGCGACGGAGGCGACCGCGTCGAGCATCAGCAGGGCGCCGTGCTCGCGGACGGCGGCGGCGATCCCGGCGACGGGGTTGGTGTTGCCGGTGGCGGCCTCGGCGTGGACGAGGGAGACGAAGTCGACGGCCGGGTGGGCGGCGAGGGCGTCGGCGACCTGCTGCGCGCTGACCGCGCTGTCGAAGGGGACGGCCAGGTCCACGACCTCGACCCCGCAGGAGCGCAGCCAGTTGCCGAAGGTCTGCCCGTACGGGCCGGTGACGATGTTGAGCGCGGTGGAGCCGGGGCGTGCGGCGCCGCGGATCGCGGCCTCCAACGGCAGCAGCGCCTCACCCTGGGTGACGATGACGTCCGCGGTGGTGTGCAGCAGTGCGGCCACCTGGTCCTCGATCGCCGCGAACTCGGCGGCGCTGAGCGGGGGGAGGTCGAGGAAGGGGCTCACGGTAGCGGCCTTTCGGGCATGAGGTGGTGGGTGTCGGCACGAGTCTGCCGCATTCTTGCTGCTTACAGGGAACACGCCCGTCGGTAGAGTGCGGGCCATGAGCGATGGCGCGGTGCTGCACGTCCGGGGTCGGGTGCTGGTCGGTCCGGAGGACGTCCGGGACGAACTCTGGGTCGTGGACGGCCGGGTGAGCTTCACCCGCCCGCCCGGCGCCGAGGACGTCCGGACGGTGACCGGCTGGGTGCTGCCCGGTCTGGTGGACGCGCACTGCCACGTCGGCCTGGACGCGCACGGCGCCGTCGACGCGGAGACCAGCGAGAAGCAGGCGCTCACCGACCGTGACGCCGGCACCCTGCTGATCCGCGACGCCGGCTCGGCCGCCGACACCCGGTGGATCGACGAGCGCGAGGACCTGCCCCGGATCATCCGCGCCGGGCGGCACATCGCCCGCACCCGCCGCTACATCCGCAACTACGCGCACGAGATCGAGCCCGGCGACCTCGCCGCGTACGTCCGTGCGGAGACCCGGCGCGGCGACGGCTGGGTGAAGCTGGTCGGCGACTGGATCGACCGCGAGCGCGGCGACCTCGCCGCCTGCTGGCCCGGCGACGCGCTGGCCGAGGCGATCGCGGCGGCGCACGAGGAAGGCGCGCGGGTCACCGCGCACTGCTTCGCCGCCGAGTCGCTGCCGGACCTGCTGGCGGCCGGCATCGACTGCATCGAGCACGCCACCGGGCTGACCGAGGAGCTGATCCCGGCCTTCGCCGAGCGCGGCGTGGCGATCGTCCCGACGCTGGTCAACATCGCCACCTTCCCGGGCCTGGCGGCCGGCGGCGAGGGCAGGTTCCCGGCCTGGGCGGCCCACATGCGGCGGCTGCACGAGCGCCGCTACGCCACCGTCGGCGCCGCGCACGACGCCGGCATCCCGGTGTTCGTCGGCACGGACGCGGGCGGCTCGCTGGCGCACGGGCTGGTCGCGGAGGAGGTGGCGGAGCTGGTGAAGGCGGGGCTGAGCCCGGCGCAGGCGCTGTCGGCGGCCAGTTGGGGTGCGCGGGAGTGGCTGGGGCGGCCGGGGCTGGAGGAGGGGGAGTCGGCCGACTTCGTGGTGTACGGGGAGGACCCGCGGGCGGACGTCCGGGTGCTCGCCGACCCGCGGCTGGTGGTGCTGCGCGGCCGGCCGGTGGGGTGAGCGGGTGGCCGGTGGCGGGCGACCCGTCGTGGGCGGCCGTGGGGTGCGTGGCTGGTGGGCCAGTCGGCCCCGGGTTCGCATGCATGATCATCCGCTGAACGCGCTGTCGGCGTAGGCCGATAGGGTGGCCACCATGGCACCGCGTCCACTGAACGAGATCGTCGAGCCCGGTTGGGCCACCGCCCTGGAGCCCGTCGGCGGGCAGGTCGCCGCCATGGGCGACTTCCTGCGCGCCGAACTGGCCGCCGGCCGCACCTACCTGCCGTCCGGGCCGAACGTGCTGCGGGCCTTCCAGCAGCCTTTCGCCGACGTGCGGGTGCTGATCGTCGGACAGGACCCGTACCCGACCCCGGGCCACGCCGTCGGGCTCAGCTTCTCGGTGGCGCCGGAGACCCGGCCGATCCCGGCCAGCCTGATCAACATCTTCCAGGAGTACGGCAGCGACCTCGGCCTGCCCCAGCCGTCCAACGGCGACCTCACCCCGTGGACGCAGCAGGGCGTCCTGCTGCTCAACCGCGCGCTGACCACCGCGCCGCGCAAGCCCGCCGCGCACCGGGGCAAGGGCTGGGAGGAGGTCACCGAGCAGGCGATCCGGGCGCTGGTGGCGCGCGGCGGCCCGCTAGTGGCGATCCTGTGGGGGCGCGACGCCCGCAACCTGCGGCCGCTGCTCGGGGAGATCCCGGCGATCGAGTCGGCGCACCCGAGCCCGTACTCGGCGAGCGGCGGCTTCTTCGGCTCGCGGCCGTTCAGCCGGGCGAACGAGCTGCTGGCGCGGCAGGGGGCGCAGCCGGTGGACTGGCGACTGCCGTAGCAGATCGGAGTCAGCGGCAGACGTCAATCTCACTCCAACGAGTGAAATGACGTTCTGTGTGGCTCCTGTGACGGACTGTTCGAGAAGACTGGCGGCTCACCGTTCGGAACGCCGGCCCCTCCCCGCCTGTCGCGGGTGACGTCTGGGCGCGCTCCGGATCAACAGCACCTGTGGGGGTACCGCCATGTCTTCTCGTTCCACCAGCTCCACCCGTTCCGCCCGTTCCGCCCGTTCCACCCGTTCGGCTCGTTCCGTCCGCCGAACCGCTTCCGCCGCCGCCGTGGTCGCGGCCTGCACGCTGCTCACCGTCCCGCCCGCGTACGCCGCCCCGGCCGCGCCGGCGGCCACCCCGGCGGCCACTGCGTCGTCCTCGCAGCCGTCCGCCGCCTCGCCCGGCAAGGCACGCGCCGTCACCGCCGAACTCGCCCTGGACGTCAGCCTGTTGAACAAGACGGTCGACGTCCCGGTGGACCTCGCGCTCAACAAGGTGGAGACGCCGGCCCAGCGCGAGGGCTCGCTCCTCACCGCCAAGGTCGACGGCGTCGACCAGCAGGGCCCGGTCACCCTGGTCAAGGCCGACATCGGTACGGCCGTGACCCGAATCGACGCCAAGGGCACCGCCGCCTCCGTCAAGCTGGTCAACGCCGACGTGCACGCCCCCGGCCTGCCCGCCACCACGCTGATCGGCCTGGAGGCGATGAGCGCCGAGGCGACCTGCCCCGTCGACGGGCAGCCGACCGCCGACGTCGTCGCGCCCGCCAAGCTGACGGTGCTCGGCAAGCCCGTCACCATCGGCCTGTACGGGCCGACCAAGGTGGACGTGCCGCTGATCGGCAGCGTGTCGGTGGAGCTCTCCAAGAAGAGCACCACCTCGACCACCGCGGCCGCCTCCGCCCTGGAGGTGCAGGTGGAGGTGAACCCGTTGAACCTGAACGTCGCCAAGGTCACCGGCAAGATCACCGTGGCCTCGGTGAGCTGTGAGAAGCCCTCCGCGCCGGCCGCCAGTGCGACCCCGACCCAGGCGACCCAGGCCCCGACGTCGCCCGCGCCGACCGGCACCGCCGCCACCGCCCAGCCGGTCGCCGACACCACCACCCGCGCCGTCGTCCCGCAGGCCGCGACCGAGAAGCCCGGCCCGTCGGAGAAGCCGACCGCCGGCCTCGCCGCGACCGGCGGCAGCAGCGCCACCGGCCCGCTGGCCGCCGGGGCCGCGGCCCTCGTCGCCGGCGGGGCCGGCGCCCTGTGGGCCACCCGGCGCCGCCGGGCCGCGCACGCCCGCCGGAGCTGAGTCCCGGCCCCTCGCGGTGGGGGGGGGGCCGCCCCCGGGGCCCCCCCCCCCCCCCCGGGCGCCCCCCCCCCCCCCCCGGGGGCGCCCCCCCCCCCCCCCCCCCCCCCGGCCCCCCCCCCCCCCCCCCCCGGGGGGGGGAACAAAACAAC